>NZ_AFPR01000041.1:0-27474 GCF_000219295.1 Acidiphilium sp. PM | reverse complement strand
AGAAACAGTCAAACATGGGTCAAATCTCAGTGGAAAAATCCGGCCTTCCCGGGTCACTTCTCAGTGGAAATCAACATGATGGTGTCGATGATCTGTCCGATTGCACTCCAGAGTCGGTCGATGGTGCGCTCGCTGGCTTTGCGCAGCATAGCCTTGATCTTCGAGAAGGCATTCTCGATCGGGTTAAAGTCGGGGCTGTAGGGTGGAAGATAGAGCAGGCTGGCGCCGGCGGCTTCGATCATCTGGCGGATGATGGGTGCTTTGTGGCTGCCGAGATTGTCCATGATCACGATATCGCCGGACCGCAACTCGGGGATAAGCACCTTCTCGACATAGGTCCGGAAACTACGGCCGTTGATCGGAGCGTCGATCACCATCGGTGCCACGATGCCGTCGAGCCGCAGACCGGCGACAAAGGTGGTGGTCTTCCAATGGCCGAACGGGATGCCGGCGCGCAGCCGTTCACCTTTCCCGGCACGGCCGTAGCGCCGGGCCATGTTGGTGGACGCCCAGGTTTCATCGATGAAGATCAGCCGCTCGGGTTCGAGATCAATCTGGTCCTCAAACCACTCACGGCGCCGCTTCAGGACGTCCGGGCGGTCCTGCTCCATCGCATGCCCGGTCTTTTTTTCAGCGTGATCCGGTGCCGGCCGAAGAACCGCCAGATCGTCGAAATGCCAAACCACTCCGAACGGTCCGTCATCAGCCGCTCCCGCACCTCGACAAGTGTCAGGTCCGGCGTCGTCTTGACCAGGTCAAGGATAAACCCCGCATGGCGCTCGATACGCTCCGAGCGGCGGTCACCGCCCACCTTCATCGGCGCCGGCGAACCCTTCTCCCGGGCCAGCTGCGCCCAGCGAACCGCGGTCGCAATCCCAACCCCGAAGCGTTCAGCCGCCTGACGACGCGACATCCCGCCGTCAATCGCCGCAACCACCCGTTCACGCAAATCCAGCGAAAGTACCTTCACCATGCATGCCAGCCTCCTTCGCCAGCAAACATCGTGAATCACCTCTCACCCGATTCGGGAATCCCCATACGATTCACTCAGGTCAGAAAATGCTCTAACTCCGTGGGCAGGGCAGGGAGCTTATTCCTGGTAGTAGCGGCGGGCGCATAGCGCCGGCGCATTGCCATGGACTTCAGGACCGCTGCAACGCTTTCATCGTAGCGGCGTAGAGCTTTGATTGTGCCGACGACAGTGCGGCCCATCGATCGCGTGTACTTGGATCCGGGGAAATCCGCTGTGCGGTTCGGGACATGGCAGCAGCGGCCGAATCGATGGTTTCGTACCAACCGACCGCGAAGGCCGCGGTGATGCCAGCACCGAGAGCGGAGCCCTCATCGGACTCGCCGCGATAAACAGGTAATCCCGTGGCGTCGGCGAACATCCTGAGCCAGAGAGCCGAGGCGGCACCACCACCAACAGCGATAATCCGTTCGGCAGCAAGTCCTGCCATTCGCATAGCGGCTACGGCGCGTGCGGTCTCGAGAGTCAGGGCTTCGAGCGAGGCATGATAGAGATGAGCAGTCGTATGATGGGCCCCGAGACCGATAAAAGCAGCGCGGGCATCAGGGTTCCAGTGGGGATCCATGCAGCCGGTGAGATACG
Source organism: Acidiphilium sp. PM (assembly GCF_000219295.1). Taxonomy (NCBI): domain Bacteria; kingdom Pseudomonadati; phylum Pseudomonadota; class Alphaproteobacteria; order Acetobacterales; family Acidocellaceae; genus Acidiphilium; species Acidiphilium sp. PM. The sequence continues at coordinate 25,862 of NZ_AFPR01000041.1, read as the reverse complement.
GCAGGACCAGCAAGCCTTCCGAGCCGACTGGGATTTGCGACGCCAAGGCCTCAAGTCGGACGAAGATGTTTGGATCGGCGCGGCCTCCGGCGAAATTATCGATCAGCCAATTGACGAAAAAGGCTCCGGCGCGCTGCACTGCTTCGAGAAAATACCCCTCTCCCGTGGGAGATGTCATGGTTCTCCAATAACGGTCCGTGAGTGGATCCGGCGACCACAGGCCAGCGACTAGGGCCGTGCCGAGATTGAGATAGACAGTGCCGGGCCTAACGGCATTTGCGCCCAAACCGGCACATTGGCCGTCGCCGCCGGCCGCAACGATCGGCGTGCCCGGACGAAGCCCCGTCTCGGCGGCACCGGGATCCGAAACACAACACATCACAGTTCCTGGCGCGTGAACCGGTGGCAGCTTCGTGATCGAAATGTCAACACTGTCAAGGATGGGGATTGACCAGTTCTTGCTCTGTAGGTCGAAGATACCGAGTGGGTCCGCGCTGGTGTGTGTGGCATGCGGCGAACCGCTCAGCCGCATCGTGAGGAAACCGTGAACATCCAGAATCTGTGCCGCCCGGTCGAGTAGATCAGGATTGTGGCGGCGAAACCAGTGGAGGCGGTACACGGCTGGGATCACGTCGGGTTGCTTGCCGGTGATCCGGTGCAGGCGCTCGGCACCGAACGCCTCGGCGAAGTCACGGAAACTCTCGGCCGCCCTGCCGTCGATCCAGAGAGTTGCAGGGGCGAGCGGTCGGCCTGCAGCGTCTACGAAAACCATCGTCTCGCGCTGGTCGGATATCGCGATTGCATCGACATCAGCTGGATCGATTTTGGCAAGCACAGCTCGCAGTGCCTCGCGCGTCGACGACCACCAGGTTTCCGCATCCTGCTCGGCATGGCTGGGATGGGGTTGGTCCGTCCGGATCGCTACTCGGCCTTCGGCCACTGCGTGACCATCTCGTGTCCAGGCAATAGCCTTAGTCGATTGCGTAGATGCATCGATACCGATGACATATTTTTCTCCGCCCATAACGCCCTCCCATGACGCAAAGCCGGTTGTTTATTAGCGCAGCAGCCACTCTGCTGTTGCGCTGTCGGTTATTAGATGTGTCGCATACCCGCCGCGGAGCGCGGCGCGGATTGCCTCGCGCTTGTCGCGGCCGCCGGCTAGGCAGATTCTGACCGGAATACGGCGCAACTCGTCGAGTGAGATGCCGATCATGCGTTCGTCCAGCGGGCCGGAGACCGGCCGACCATTGGCGTCGATGAACCGACCAATAATAACGCCCTTGGAGCCCGCCGCGGCATAGGCATCAAAGGTATCGGGGCCGGCAAGTTCGGCCGCGCGGACCGTGCTTGATGGACCAATATCACCGACGCCGAAGATGATCTTCGTCGCCGACCGGATGAGGTTGAACTGCCTGGCAAGGATCGGCTCCTGCAGCAACGCGTCGCGCAGTGAACGGGAACTCACCACAGCGGGTGCGAGCAGATTGACGCAGCGTGCGTCCAGCCTGTTCGCTAGCAGGGAGGTGCAGAATTCCGGCGAAAAATCAGACGACCCGAACGTACTTCCAGAGACCTGCACGACAGTGAGGGACGACACCGGATAATTACCTGAGATCGCCCGGGCTGTCGCAAGGACCGTGCGCCCCCAAGCGACGCCAATCACGTCGCCGGTTTCGACATATTGGGTAAGAATTCGGGAGCCGGCATTACCGATCCGATCGGTCAGCGGCGTCGGGCCGTCTGAGGGAACGACGAGAGCACCGACGAGCCCGTGGCGTTCGGCTAGGCGCCGCGCGAGCAAGGCCCGAGTCGAAATCTCGGCATTGACTTGAATCGACACGACACCGCGCTGACGGGCGTCGCGCAGGAGATTGACTACCGTAGCACGAGACACTCCGAGGATCTTTGCGACGTCGCTCTGAGTCAATTCGTCGACGTAGTAAAGCCATGCGGCCCAGACAACATCGTTATCGAGCTCCATCGGCAGCACGACCTTCCGCTCGGCCGCCTCACCATTGCCATCATGCTCCATGGTCGGAATGTTGTCCTCCTCCCTCGACTCTATGGAGTGCGTTGTCAGATGTCAAACTATAGTAAATTTTGTCTTGACATTCGACATGATAGTTTGTCATTTGTCCAAGACGATAACTTGGAGAAGCTTAATGCCGGCAGCGGGTGGGCTCGCACGGACAGCGACGTCGAACGGACAGTGGACCTTCCTCATCGACGATATCGTCGCCGGGCGCTGGGTAAACCCGGAAACGGGGGATTACGCGACCGTTCCTTATGATTCGATTGTAATCGCCGACTCTCTTGATGGCGCGGAAGCCGACCTCGTGCGCGATCTTGGTCTTGGCCCCCGTCTCGCCGTGGTCTTCGACCAAGCGACGGAGGCCGCACTGGGTGAGCGCGTCGCGCAGCGCCTTGGGTCGATAGCGACGGTTGAGCGGGTCGTCCTCGATGCGCCTCACGCTGATATGCGGTCCGTCGAGGATCTTGCTGCGCGAACGCGAGGTGTGGATGCGCTAGTCGCGGTCGGATCCGGCACGATCAACGACCTCTGCAAATACGTCACCAGCTGTGATGGCAGGCGATACTGCGTGTTTCCTACGGCCTCCTCGATGAACGGCTACACCTCGACGACAGCGTCGATCACGCTCGACAGCGGCTTGAAAGTTTCTCTGCGGTCCCATGCACCCTCGGGCTGCTTCTGGGATCTCAGCGTTTCCGCGTCTGCGCCTAAATTCCTTGCGGCGTCGGGCTTCGCAGATTGCATCGCGCGCTCCGTGGCTCAGGTCGATTGGTGGCTCTCTCACCGCCTCTTAGGTTCCGCTTATTCGACGGCACCTTATGTCATCCAGGATGCGGACGAAGCGGAACTGAACCGGCGTGCAGCCAGCTTACCGGCAGGTGACATAGAAGCCTTCGGTTATCTCAGCCGCGTCCTCACGCTCTGCGGATTGGGGATATCCTTTGCGGGTACGTCGAGCCCAGGATCGATGGGTGAGCACCAAATCTCCCATTATATCGACTGCTTCGCTGGCGATCGGCATCCCGGCACCCTGCACGGGCAGCAGGTAGGAGTGGCGTCGCTGACACTGGCGCGGGTGCAGCAGAGTTTACTTGCATCCGAAACACCGCCGAAGCTCAAGCCGACGGAGATCGATCCGCAGGACATGGCGCAACGGATGGGCCGTGAGATCGCCGCGCAATGTTATGCTGACATAGCACCGAAACGTCTCGATGCCGTCGGCGCTGAGGCTCTCAATAAACGCCTCGCTGAACTCTGGCCGGCGTTGCGAGAGGAGACACGTCCAATGATGATACCCGTCTCAGAAATGGAAAGTCTTCTGCGGTCAGCCGGAGCACCAGTCTCGGCAAAAGATCTCGGCCTATCTAGTGACTTCTACCATGAGGCAGTGCTTCACGCGCGGGAAATGCGCAATCGCTTTTCCTTTCTCGATCTGGCCGCGGATGCCCGCCTGCTCGAGTCTTTTGTGACGACAGAGGATTGATCTATGCGCCCGATCTGTGAAATGTCGGATGAAGTGGCGCGCCAAGTTCGTGTGGTCTTCGCCGATATCGACGATACGATCACCGAGGAAGGCCGACTGCCGGCCCACTCATATGCTGCACTGGAAGCGCTCGATAACGCCGGAATCGCTGTCGCACCGGTGACCGGCCGGCCGGCGGGCTGGTGCGACATGATCGCCCGCTTCTGGCCGGTAGCCGGCGTGGTAGGCGAGAACGGCGCCTTGTATTTCGCTTATGATCGCGGCGAGCGGCGGATGCACCGAGTCTTCGCTGCGTCTGAGGAACAGCGAGCGGCCAACCGTGTGCGCCTTCGTTCACTCGCCGATCGTATCCTTGCTGACGTGCCGGGTTGCGCCGTCGCCGCCGATCAGCTGTATCGTGAAGCGGATCTCGCCATCGATATCTGCGAGGACGTCACCCCACTGCGCGAAGCAGACGTCTCGCGAATCGCGACGCTCTTTGCCGAGGCCGGGGCAACGGCGAAAGTATCGTCCATCCACGTCAATGGGTGGTTTGGCGATTACGACAAGCTCACGATGTGCCGCCAGTTCGCGAACGACATTCTGCATCTGGATATCGCCCGCGACAATGCGAAGATCGTCTTTGTGGGCGACAGCCCGAACGACGCACCCATGTTCGGCTTCTTCGCGAATAGCTGCGGCGTCGCGAATGTCCGTCAATTCATCGGCGCGCTCCCTGCCGAGCCGGCCTATGTGACGAAGGCGACTAGTGCTGGAGGCTTCATCGAGGTCGCGGAGCGTCTTCTTGCCGTCCGGCAAGATAGGCATTGTGCTCCATGAGTCGCATTTACGATCTAGCTGTGATCGGCGGTGGGATAAATGGCTGCGGCATTGCCCGTGATGCCGTGGGACGAGGGTTGACGGTTGCGCTGTGTGAGCAGGGCGATATTGGCGGTGCGACGTCGTCGGCGTCGACAAAGCTGATCCATGGCGGGCTCAGGTATCTTGAACACTACGAGTTTCGCCTAGTTCGCCATGCACTTGCCGAACGAGAGCGGCTTTTAGGTATCGCGCCACATATCATCTGGCCGCTGCGTTTCGTATTGCCGCACCGTCGCGGCTTGCGTCCCGCTTGGTTGCTGCGCGCTGGTCTATTCCTTTACGACCATCTCGGCACGCGCAAGGTGCTACCCAGCACACGCACAATTCGTCTATCGAGAGATCCCCTCGGTGCGCCATTACGCGACGTGTCCTCAATTGGCTTCGAGTATTCTGATTGTTGGGTACAAGATAATAGATTGGTCGTGCTCAACGCTATGGATGCAGAAGAGCGTGGAGCGACGGTGTTGCCGCGATGTCGATGCGTGCGTGCTGAGCGCGTTGAGGGAATCTGGCATCTTCAACTTCACCGGCCGAACGGCTTGGAGCCGATGACGATCCGCTCACATGCGCTAATCAATGCAGCCGGACCATGGGCCGGCGAGATCGGTATGCAAGTGCTCAGCCGGGGTGCCGCAGGCTCCGTGCGTCTCGTTCAAGGTTCTCATATCGTCGTGCGGCGACTCTACGATCACGACCGCTGCTACATTTTCCAGAATCCCGACGGGAGGATATTTTTCGCAATACCCTATGAAGATGATTTTACGCTGATTGGCACTACCGATCGTGACTATCATGGCGATCCCGCTGATGTCACCGCTAATTCCGAGGAGATTGACTATCTCTGCAAGGCGGCTTCCAGCTATTTTCGGCAGTCAGTAAGACCGGACGACGTTGTCTGGACGTATTCTGGCGTGCGGCCGCTGTATGATGACGGTGCAACGGCAGCGCAGGAGGCGACGCGAGATTATGTGCTGACCCTAGACCGTGATGCCGACGGACGAGCGCCCCTACTCTCAATCTTCGGTGGGAAAATTACGACCTATCGCTGCCTTGCTGAAGATGCATTGCATCGTCTCGCTGAGATCGAACCACGTTGCGGCCGCAATGAAGGATGGACCGCCACATCCTCCCTTCCAGGTGGAGATTTTCCTCGCGACGGAGTATCGGCACTCGCCGACGAACTCACCCGACGCTATGCTTTTCTTTCAAAATCTCGGGCGATGCGGCTCGTCCGACATTACGGAACGCGAAGTTATGCCTTACTCGGTGACACGCGCAAAGTCGAAGATCTTGGACAAGATTTTGGCGGCGGACTGACCGAGCGAGAAGTCACATATCTGCGTTCGCATGAATACGCCGAAACGGTAGACGATATTGTCTGGCGTCGAACCAAGGCGGGCCTGCATATGACGCAGGGCGACTTGGCTGCCCTTGGCCATTGGTGGCATGGCCATGCTTCCAGCCGATGTTATGCCGATCGATGACCCGTCTGCAGTAATAGAGAAAGAGGGTCTTATAAATACGTCTGAATAGTCGAAAAAAATAACCAGGAGCGGGAAAATAAGCCCGGCGAAGAGGAACGTTTAACAATGATCATTCATATTCCGATGAGCAGGATCAATACGGCGGGAAACGTCTAACATGTTGCCCGGGCAACCCGAAGCGACATGGTGGGTCAAGTGATGGCGCCGGCATTGGTCCAGCCAGAACATGTGGTGGACGTTACGGAAAGCGGATCACAGCCGGTCTCGTTGAACTGCGCAAAACTCGGAAAGCGGTTCGGGCACACTGACGTGCTTACCAATGTAACATTGTCGGCCGCAAAGGGGCGCGCGCTGGCGCTGATGGGCGAGAATGGCGCTGGAAAGTCAACGTTACTCGGGATCTTTGCAGGACTGCTCACTCCATCATCCGGCGGTGTCTTTGTGCACGGGGAAGCGGTAGAGAATTTTACTCCAACGGAGGCACAGCGCCGCGGCGTGCAGATCGTCACCCAGGAACTCTCGCTCGTGCCCGCTCTAACAGTGTGGGAAAACATTCACTTAGGTCGCGAGTTATGCCTGGGCGGCTGGGAGCACGGCGTGCTTGACCGACGGCACATGCGCAAGCGGACGGCGGAGCTTCTTGATTCGTTCGGCCTAAACATTTCACCTGATACCCGCATTGACGACCTTAGTCTGTCTCATGCGCAGGTTGTCGAGATCCTGAAGATCTACAATCGAAAACCAGAGATTCTTCTGTTAGATGAACCTACATCGGCTTTGACGGAGGGCGAAACACGATCGCTCTTCAAGCTCATCCATCAGATGAAGTCGGCCGGTACGTCGATCGTCTTCACAACCCATAAGATGAACGAGATAGGACAAATCGGTGACGATGTGGTGGTGCTTCGGGATGGTCGAATCACGCTGAACGGCCAAGTCGACAAGACGCCGACGGATGAGATCGTCAGCGCCATGGTCGGCAGAGAGCTTTCGACCATCGATCTGCAATTGCATCAGCCGAACTATGATGCTCGCATCGTGTTTGAGTCACGCAATCTCATTACGACGAAGGACAAAGTCGAAGGTGTGAGTCTGACCTGTAGAGCTGGCGAGATTCTGGGTCTTGCAGGCATTGCCGGTGCCGGGCGGACTGCCTTCATGGAATGCGTGTTTGGGATCGGGGGCCACTTTGGCGGCGATGTAGTCATTAATGGTCGAACCTATTCCGGCCGCCGTCCCGGGCGATCGATCGCGGCCGGTGTCGCTTACGTGCCGCAGGACCGGAAATCAGCCGGTCTGGTTCTGGCCCAGGATGTCGTGACAAATACGTCCCTTACTCAACTCAACGCCTTCTGCACACCACTCGGCATAGTCCGGCGGGGGGTAGAACGCGAGCGCTCGGAGAAGTCGCTGACCGCATTGCGGACCCGCTATCATGATCTTGGTCAGGAAGTGGGCGAACTAAGCGGTGGAAACCAGCAAAAGGTGCTACTGTCACGTTGGCTCATCTCCGATCAGCCCGAGGTTCTGTTGCTCAACGAACCAACCCGCGGCATAGATGTCGGTGCCAAAGTCGATATCTATCGCATCATTGCAACGCTGGCCGAGCGTGGCGTTGCGGTGATCGTCTCCTCGAGCGAACTACCAGAACTCATGCTGCTCTGCCACGCCGTCGCAGTATTCCGCAGCGGCGTGCCTCAGCGGATATTTTCGCGTGGCGAGTTTTCTGAGGAAGACATCATCCGCGTGGCGATCGGCGAAGGTGCCGCAGCCGACGCCTCCGAAGCATAGGAATGAGGATTAATAGGATGACGAATCTCGACATCCAACCGAATGCGGGCAGCGCGACACTGGCGCCGCGGCGACTTGGGATCGGCCGTTTGCTACCGGATCGGCGCCGGCTCGCCGGGATGATCTTATGGATCGCGTTTGCGTTCTACGTCATCCCGCTAAGTATTGCCGAGCCGAATTTCATCTCACTTTCCAACATCCTCTCGATCCTGCTGCTGACCTCTGTCTATGCGCTGATTGCATTCGGCGAGAGTCTTGTGATTCTGACGGCAGGGATCGACCTTTCCGTTGGCAGTATCGTAGGTCTGTCGGGCGTGGTCGCTGCGTTGCTGATTGACGGACATAGTTCGGCCGGATGGGTCCTGCTCTCGGTCTTCGCCGGCATCGCCGCAGGGGCTGCGGTTGGATTGTTCAACGGCGTACTTGTCGCCTACGTCAATCTGCCATCCTTCGTCACGACGCTCGGAACGCTCTCGATGGCGCTCGGCGTAGCCTATGTGATCAGCAGCGGGCGGCAGATCTCGATCGACAACAATACGTTCCTGAATATCTCCGGCGGACGCATCTTTGAAATCCCAACACCGATTGTCATCATCTTCTGCGCCTTCGCGGTGCTTTGGGGGTATCTTACCTATTCGCGATGGGGGCGCTTCGTCTATGCAGTGGGGGGCAATCTTCGCGCAGCCTATGTGGCAGGCCTTCCGGTGCGAAAAATTCTCCTATCCGTTTATGTGATTTCCGGTGCGCTCGCCGGCCTTGCCGGCGTCATTCTGAGTTCCGAAGTCACCGTGGGGGTAGCAAGTAACGGCAGTGGTTACGAGCTCGTGGCGATTGCGGCACCCGTCATTGGTGGGATCAGCCTCGCGGGTGGGCGGGGATCACTTTTTGGCACGCTGTTCGGTGTGGTGCTGCTTGGAACCATCGACAACGGTATGACGATCCTGAACGTCTCGCCTTTTTACCAGCACATCATCCGTGGGGCGATCATCGTAGTAGCGGTGTCTATCGACATCCTAGTGAACAAACGGAGGCTCGTGTGATGTGACAGAAGGACTGTCTATGTCGCTTAACTGAATCGAACTGCAGGTATTCTTATCAAGGGAAGGAAATAGAATCATGACGAATACGAAGAAACTCGCCATCGCCTGTGCTTCCGGTGCGCTGCTGGTCGCGGCAATCGCGGTTCCTGGCCCGGCACAGGCGGCCAAAAAGATCTCGATCGGGTTCACTGTCTATGGCATGTCCGGATGGGTCTCGTCGGGCTATCAGGGTGTCAAGAAGGTCGCAAAGGCGGATAATGTTGATCTGCACTGGGCGAGCGCCGACTTCCAGGTAGCGAAACAGGCCGAGCAGATGCGAGATTTCATCAACGAGCATGTCGATGCGATTGTAATCGATCCTGTAGACTCAGCAGCGCTCGCGCCACAGATCAAGAAGGCGGAGGAAGCCGGGATTAAGGTAATTGGCACTAATGTGAAGATCTTTCCGCCGGGTAACAAGTATCTCACGTCCTATGTCGGCCCAGACGATGTGCTCGCCGGTAGACGAGAGGCTGACGCGATGATCAAGGCACTGAACGGGCACGGGAATGTGGTGATTCTGGAAGGCCCACTGGGCCAGTCCGCGACGATCGACAGGACGAAGGGCAACAACGAAGCGCTCAAGCAGGCATCAGGCATCAAGGTTCTAGCGCGACAGCCCGGTGAGTGGTCGCGCACGAAGGCTTATCAAATTATGTCATCCTGGCTTTCCAAATACGGTTCGAAAATCGACGGCGTGATCTCACAGAATGATGATATGGCCGAGGGGGCGATCCGTGCGATGAAACAGCGCGGTATGAACGATATTCCAATCGTCGGCATCGATGGCATCAAGGCAGGGCTGAACAACGTCAGGTCCGGCCGGCAGCTAATCACGAACTTGCAGAATGCGCCGCTGCAGCTTGGCGAAGCTTTACAGGTCGCTGTTGACGCGGTCGACGGCAAATCAGTGCCGAAGACAATCTACATCCATATGCCGGTGGTAACCAAGGCGAATGCACAGCATTATCTAGAACAGATGTACACACACCGGAATGCATTTCTTTTGAATTTGCCGTCACTCGTTAAGACGGATCTAGCTGATAAGACCTATGGTAAGCAATGAGAGCGTAGACTGCCGAAGCTAGAGATTAGCATGCCTTCCGGCGCCTTTCTGGGTGCCGGAGGTGCGTTGCAACGGCCGGTGTTGGAATGGCGGTTCAATACGAATGCCGGCCGAGAATGTTGGGCAGTAATCATCGGATTCCGCCCGGCTACGTCAATCCCTTTTCCTGTCGGACGGAGAACTTCATATGAAAAACCTCGACCTGCGCAAATCCTTGGTTGATGCCTGCCGGCGGATGAATGCGCTTGGCATCAACCAAGGCACCTCCGGGAATATTAGCATTCGTAGCGGCAATACGATGCTGATTTCCCCCTCCGCCACGCCATATGACCAGATGCAGCCGGAAACGGTAGCGACCATGGCGGTTGATGGCGAATATGGTGCCTGGGACGGACCACTTCGGCCTTCGACCGAGTGGCGGTTCCATCTCGACATCATGCGGGCGCGGCCGGAAGTGAATGCAATCGTACATACACATGCGACTTTCGCCACGATCCTTGCCATCGCGCGCAAAGATATTCCAGCTTGCCACTATATGATCGCGGCTTTCGGCGGCTATGACGTGCGCTGCGCACCCTATGCGACATTCGGTACGAAAGATCTTTCCAACCACGCGATCGCGGCGCTAGAAGGACGAATGGGTTGCCTGTTGGCCAATCACGGGATGATCGTTCTCGGTGAAAATCTGGATAAGGCTATGTGGCGCGCAATCGAACTCGAGACAATCGCTCGTCAGTACTATCATGCACTTCTACTCGGAAATCCATATATTCTGTCGAATACCAATATTGACGACACACTAGCGAAATTTGCGGATTACGGTGTGCAGGACAAGATACCGGTGGGAGCCACATAAAGAGATAGTTTACGCGGTTGTCGCACCCCTTTTTGTAATCTGAGGGAGCCATCGGATCGAACGGCGTAGGTCGAGTGTGCTAGCCCCACTGAATTTCGGCCAGGTTTCGGCAGCGCCGTGTCATCGATCACCACCACGGCGTCATCCCCGCCCATAACCGGCCGGCCTGTGTCAGCAACTCGGCCTCAAGAGGCGCCATCTCCCACAGACCCGCCGCAGTTGAGTGCCACTGAGAAATGGCTCTGACTCATTTGTTGCTGACGAGGTATTTCCCCAGCGCTGCCGCAACCCTGCAGGCGGCGCGGGATGGGTGCGGCATCGCCGTGGGCACCTCGATCCTGTGCGCTGACGATCTCCGGCGCGGGGCGCTACTCAAATTGCTGGATATCGAGGTCGTCGCACCAAATCCTTATTTCGTCATCAAGCCAGGCCTCCCGTTCAAGGGTAAGCATCCGGTGAAACTTTCAATTACCCACAATTCCGGGGCCTCCTGAGTGGCCGGAATCTCAGCCATGCATCCGGTTGTTAATTTGTACCCATCCGGTCAGAGCCGCGGACGAGTCTATTTGGCTCTATCTCGGTGGATCAGGATGAGCTCGCGCAGATTTTCGATACCAAAGTCGGTGAAGGCTATGACGCCGCCGTCGCTGAGGTTGTAAACCCAGATCAGGCCGTCTTCGGGTTCCATCTCATTGGCGATGTCCGCGAGCCACTCCTCATTCTCGCCGAGGTCCGTGGCGACACGGTCAATCGTGAAGACGTGGTGGATTTTATTTGTCTGCACGATCAGGCGGCCAGGGCCCTGGATTGCGGTGTCCAGTTCCATGGCATCAATTTCTCGATGCTGGCGACTGGATGACTGGCGATGCGCGCGAGGATGTCGGCGAGCCATGCCTGTGGGTCGACGTTGTTCATTTTTGCGGTCGTGATCAGGCTGTACATCATGGCCGCCCTTTGACCGCCGCGATCGGAACCGGCGAATAACCAAGCCTTTCTGCCCAAAGCCAGGGTTCGCAGCGCGCGTTCTGCGGCGTTATTGCTGAGACAAATCCGGCCGTCGGTCAGGAACCGAGCAAATGATGACCAGCGGTTCAGCATATAGTCGATCGCCTTCGCCACATCATTGTGGCGCGAGAGTTTGGCGCGCTCGGCACGCATCCAGATCTCGAGTTCAGCGACGAGCGGGGCGCCGAGGTGCTGGCGCACCGCCAGGCGTTCGGCGGGTGACTGGCCGTTGATCCCCCGCTCGATCTCGAACAGCGTGTCGATGCGCTGCACCGCGGCCAAGGCCATCGGCGCCACGAAGGCGGGGGCTTTACCCTGGGCCTTGCGCTTCGCGTTCCGCGCGATATCGGCCAGCTCGAAGAATTTTCGTCGGGCGTGCGACCAGCACGCCGCCTCGATGATCGGTCCAGGAGACCGGTTCAACTCGTAGAGCTTATTGTAGCCGCCATAGGCATCGGCCTGGAATATGCCGCGGTATCCGGCGAGATGGGTTTGCGGATGAACGCCGGCGCGATCGCGCGAATAGTAGAACACCGCGCAGGGGGGACCCGATCTGCCAAACGGCCGGTCATCACGCACATAAACCCACACGCGCGCCGTATCGGTCAGTCCTCGTGCCATCACCGGCACGGTGGTGTCGTCGCCATGCAGGCGCGTACCCGCAAACACCGTCGTCTCGATGTGCTTGAACACCGGCTCCAGCGCCACGCAGGTAGCACCAATCAGATCGGCCAGGGTCGAGACGCTGAGGTGGATGCCTTCCAGTGCGAACCGTTCGGATTGACGGTTCAGCGGCTGATGCTGGCCGAATTTATCGTAGGCGACCATCGCGAGCAGGCCGGGACCGGCAAAAGCGCGTGGAATGGTGTGGAAGGGTGCTGGTTCCTGACTGATCTTCTCACAATCGCGGCAGGTGAATTTCTCCCGCACATGCTGGATCACCTTGTATTGGCGGGGGATGGATTCCAGCGTCTCGGTCACCGTCTCGCCGAGCTTGGCGAGCCGCGATCCACCGCAGCAGGCGCACTGGGTCGGACCTGGCAGGACGACCCGCTCGCGTGGCAGGTGCTCCGGGAAGGGCTGACGCGACGGGCGCTTGCGGGTGAAGCCGGCGACAGTCGTGGTTTTGGCCTTCGCGGCCACCTGCTCGGCGCGGAGTTCGTCCTCGGTCGCGGTGGTCTCGAGATCCTCGAGTTCCAGTTCCATCTGATCAAGCAGCCGCGCCGTGCGTTCCGCCTTGGGGCCGTAGAGCGCACGCTTGAGCTTCTCGATCTGCAGCTTCAGATGCGCGATATACGCTGCGGTATCATTCGGCAGGGTCGAAGGATCAAGATCCATGACCCGTATAGAATCACGAATTTCCAGGGTTTCGCTACAGAAATCCGCTCTGGACCAAGATTTTCCCCAGAAATCTTCGCGCCTACCCGGCCGCTTGCGGCCGCCAGGTTTGTTGTGGATTTCGCCAGTCGATCCCCTCCAGAAGATAACCGATCTGACCAGCGGTGAGGAACACAACGCCGTCCGCAGTCTGCGGCCAGATAAACCGCCCTCGATCAAGGCGTTTCGAATACAGCGACATCCCCACGCCGTCGTGCCAGATCGCCTTGACCAGCGACCCGCCGCGTCCGCGAAAGAAAAAAACATCCCCGCAGAACGGTTCCCGTCCCAGACCTTCTTGCACTTGCAACGCGAGCCCCTTCATCCCGCGGCGCATATCCGTATGCCCCGACGCCAGCCAGATCCGCACACCGGCCGAGACCGGGATCACCGCCGCACCGCCGTCATCACCCGACGCAAGGCGGCAACCCCAACTCCATCATAAACCCGAACACAGGTCCCGTCCGGCAGCACGATCTCGATCCGGCTCGCATCGGATCGCGTGGCTCGCCTCTGCAACATCGGATCAACGCTCGCGTCGTTCACCAAAGCTGACTTGCCTGCCGCCCGCGGCATCGACAGTGCCGCACTCGCCATTACCCGCACCGGAATGAATTCTGGTACCATCGGCACCGGCACCAACTCACCGCGCCGAACCTGCCCGCGCCACTTCCACAATTGCCCTCTCGAAATCTCGTGCCGCCGTGCAACCAGCGCAAACACCGCACCCGGCGCCTCAGCCTCCGCCACAATCCGCAGCTTGTCCTCATCCCGCCAGCGGCGCCGGCGCTCTACCCCCGTGATGATCTCCATCCGCCCGCCGCCCCCTACCATGAATCAGCTCGTAGCAGCGCTCTTATGCCCGGCTCCTTGCCAAACCGGCAGGCGGTTCACACCGGATGGATACGTTAATTTCCACTGAGAAGTGTTGGGGTGGAACGGCCCACGGCATCGGATGTGCCAAGATGAGGTCGCTCAATTGACCATCATGAAAGGGCCGTGCCACCCCAACAAATCCACGATTCGCTTGACACAAGGCCAGGACGCGCTTCGAATTCGGCGTGAAGGTCTCCATCGCCATCACCAACGCCGCCGCACCGGGCGGTCAGTGCGTTCTCGGCATGCAGAGCCGGCCGGGAAATCCTTATGACGGCCACACCCTGCCCGGCCAGATCGAGCAGGTCGAGCGGATCACCGGCGTTGCCGTCGCCCGCGGCTATCGCGGCCACGGCGTCGAAGCCGAGGGCAGAAGGATCTTCATCTCCCGCCAGAAACGCGGCATCACCCCCACCATCCGCCGCGAGTTGCGCCGACGCGCCGCCATCGAACCCGTCATCGGCCACATGAAGACCGATGGCCATCTCGGAAGAAACTTCCTGCTCGGCGTCGACGGTGATGCCATCAACGCCGTCCTCGCCGGCGTCGGACACAACCTCCGGCTGCTCCGCAGATGGTTGATCAGGTTTCTTTGTGCCCTCCTGGCATGGCTCTATGCCGCAAACCGCTCACCAAGCCTCAGCTTCGCCCACCGCCAGATCACATAGTTCACAGGCTACTACGTATCTGCGCTTCAAGCTCAGCTTCCGGGAACTGGTGGAGATGATGGAGGAGCGCGGCCTGTCGATGGCCCACACAACTACCATCATGCGCTGGGTGCCCCACTATTCGCCGGAATTCGAGCGCCGGTGGAACCGCTTCGCGCAGCCGGTCGGTGCGTCCTAGCGTGTGGACGAGACCTACGTGAATGTCCAGGGTGAATGGGTCTATCTCTACCGGGCGGTCGATCATGCCGGAAATACCGTTGACTTCCGTCTCAACCCCAAGCGTGCCGTTGCCGCGGCCAAGGCGATCAAGGGTCAGGGCTCGGGCACGCGGACCGCAACGCTGGACGGCTATGCCGCATCGCACCGCGCGGTGCGCGAGATGAAGGCTGACGGTGAACTGGCTGCTGACACGAAGCCGCGATCGTCGAAGTATCTGAATAACCTCGTTGAGCAGGACCATCGGGGCGTGAAGTCGCGGGTCGGTCCGATGCTCGGCTTCAAGCGGTTCGATACCGCCGCGATCACGGTAGCCGGGATCGAATTGCCGCGACGGATCCGCAAGCAGCAGTTCTGCCTCGGTCGGCTACGTCTTCGGGGTCGACCTGCACCTGCCGTCTGGGAGGCCGTCCTCGCAGCCCAATAAAGCGACAATACCGCAGCGTCGCCGCCACAACCTTTGGCTCTCAGGCAGGGCTAGATGAAAGATCGACGCCTCGGGCGCGCCGCCACTCCAGGAGATAATAGATTATGCCTGCCACTGGGAAAGACCAAATCCAACCAAAGCTGTAAATTTCGGTAAGGATGGTCTCATGCGCGGGAATTCCTCCTGGGGTTGTCGATGCTATAACAAAGCCCGGCAGCATCGGCACAACCGAGGCGATCACCGCAATCATCGCGCTCATATTCCATTTTAGGTATTTACGTTGCTCTAGATAGAGCGATTCAAGGTCCAGCGTCTTGCTGCGAATGATCCAGTAGTCCACAATCATCACGGCACCGACGGCACCCAGCAATGAGCCGTAGCCCGACAGCCAGGTGAAGACATAGGCCGCAGCGTTGCCGATAAGGTACCAAGGCTGCATGAGAATGCCGATGATTCCGGTTATGAGCACGCCGCCACGGAAGCTGATAAGATGCGGCGCGAGGTTAGAGATGTCATTGGCAGGCGAAACTACATTGGCCGCCATGTTAATGCTGAGTTGCGCCACCATCACCGCCACCAGCGCCACCACCAGAACAAACGCGTTCGGCGTGATATAGGGCACGAGATCGATCGGGTTCCAGATCACCTTGTGGAACACCATGAAGGCTGTGGCCGTCACGAAGATACCTACGAAACTCGTCGCCATCATGCCAATAGGAAGGCCAATCGCCTGGCCGAAAAACTGTGCCCGCTGACTGGTGGCATAGCGGGTGAAATCCGGAATGTTGAGGCTGAGTGTCGCCCAATAGCCGATATTCGCGGCAAGGCTCGGCCAGAAGAGCTGCGCGAAGCTATGCGTGCCATGAACAATATGATCGGAAGCAGCCAGGGACGCGGAAAGCCCCCCGCCGGCCGAGACCGCCCAGCCAAACAGCGCCAGCAGAACCGCCATGAGCAGCGGTGCCGCCCACCGCTGGAGCGAGCGTATCGCTTCGATCCCGCCCGCCATGATCGCCATTTCAAAAGCCCAGAAGATGCCAAAGGCGATAAACTCATGGCCCGCAACATGCTGCCAGGCGGGCCATAGCCGACCGACGATGCCGGAGAGCGCCAGTGCGCCGAGCCAGGTCTGGATGCCGAACCAACCGCAGGCGACGAGTCCGCGCGCCATCGCCGCCACTTTGGCGCCTGACGTACCGAAGGAGGAGCGCACGAATACCGGAAACGGAATGCCATATTTCACCCCGGCATAGGCGTTCAGCACCATCGGGATGAGCACGATGACATTGCCGAGCCCGATCGTGAAGATGGCTTCTTGCCAGGTCATGCCCGCTTCAATGAGCCCGGAGGCAAGCGTATAGGTTGTCAGCACGATGGACATACTGATCCAGAGGAAGAGGATGTTCCAGCCGTGCCAGTCGCGTTCTGAAGCGCGGATCGGCCTCAGATCGTCATTATACAGCGGTGAATTTCGCACCCGCGCTATTAGTGCCTCATAGGCAGCACCAGATGGCACGGTAATGTTATGCGTGCGGCCGCCAGTTTGTTTCTCGCCCATCACGTCCTCCAGTTATAATTATGCCTGCCTATTGGAAATACGTCGGACCTCATCTGGCCCGGCTTTGCGGATCACATCACGCCCGTGACCCTTTGGGCGTTGTCATCGGCACCGGCTCACGCGGCACCGCCACCGGCTGCTCCAGCGCATGGCGGATTGCATTGGCCCGCGTCATCGGCGCGAAGCAAGGCCGGTCGATATAGCGGCCGGCGCCGCGCTCGGCACGCAAGTCTCCTTCAGTCCACACTAGGCGGCCGGCGGAAAGCGTATGCCGCGCAGAGCCCTCAACCTCCATGCCTTCATAGACGTTGAAATCGACTTTCTGATGATGCGTGCTGGCAGAGATGTGGCGTCGGGCCGAAGGGTCCCATACCACCAGATCGGCATCCGCCCCCACCGAGAGGGAGCCCTTGCGCGGATAGATATTGAAGATCTGAGCCGCGGCGGTGGAGGTGATGCGAACGAATTCATTCGGTGTCAGCCGCCCGGTCCGTACGCCATGATGCCATAGCACACTCATTCGGTCCTCGATGCCCGGCGTCCCGTTCGGAATCGCGGTGAAGTTTTCAAGCCCCCTCGCCTTCTGTGGCGCACAGAAACAACAATGATCAGTCGCCGTCGTCTGCAATTGGCCGGAACTCAGCCCCGCCCAGAGCGCCTGCTGATGATGCTTCGACCGGAAGGGCGGGCTCATCACATGCGCCGCCGCATAGGCCCAATCGGCATTTCGGTAGACACTTTCATCAACCACCAGGTGCTGTGCCAGCACTTCGCCGAAGACGCGCAAGCCTGCCGCGCGTGCGCGGGCAATCGCTGCCGTCGCCTCCTCGGTCGAGACATGCACGATATAGAGCGGCGCGCCGAGCACGTTTGCGATCGTAATGGCGCGTTCTGCCGCCTCACCTTCCACCGCTGGCGGGCGAGAAAGCGGATGGCCTTCCGGACCAGCTATGCCCTCGGCCAGCAGGCTGCGCTGGAGGTGATAGACCGCCTCGCCATTTTCCGCATGCACGGTCGGAATCGCGCCAAGTTCCAGCGCCCTAGAGAAACTTTTCAGTAGCACACCATCATCGGCCATGATGGCGCCCTTATAGGCCATGAAGTGTTTGAAGCTGTTCACGCCGTGCTCATGGGCGAGCACGCCCATTTCCTCATGCACCCGGTCAGACCATGAGGTTATCGCAACGTGAAAACTGTAGTCGCTCGCGGCCTTTGCGGCCCAGCCACGCCAAGTATGATAGGCATCCAGCGGAGAATCTTCTCGCCCGGGGATTACGAAATCGATGATCATCGTAGTTCCACCAGCCAGACCGGCGGAAGTGCCACTGTAGAAATCCTCCGACGCAACCGTACCCATGAAGGGTAGTTCCATATGGGTATGCGGATCGATTCCGCCAGGAATAACGAGTGCGCCCTCAGCATCCACGACCTCAGCGCCGGTTGGCGCCTCCAGACTCTTACCAACGGCCAGAATCTTGCCACCGCCGCAAAGCACATCACCTCGAGCACTGTGCTCTGCCGTTGTTATCGTTCCACCCCGAATCAGGATTGTCATGCTCTGTTTTCCCAAGTGATCATCTATGGCTGCGCCCGCGGCACGATACCGCAGCCGCGCAGCACCAGTTGCACGATCAGCGCTTCGCCGGCGGCGAATTCCCGGTCACCGACCATATCCACGCCCAACACGGCGGCAATCTGCGCGTCGAAATCAGCATAAGTCTGCGTCATCGCCCATATCAGAAAGAAAAGATGCCGAGGGTTGGCAGGCGCCATCAGTCCTTGCGCCATCCAGCCTTCGAGAATAGCTGCCTTTTCCTCCACTTTATTTCTGAGCTTATCGCCAAGATAGCTGCGCACGAATGGCGCGCCGTGCAGAATTTCGTTGGCGAAAACCCTCGAGGCATAAGGCCGAGCACGGGAAATGCTCATCTTGGCGCGGATGTAGCGCGTCAGCGCCTCGCTTGGTTCGGCGCCGGGCTGGATATGGTCTGAAGCGTCGAGCCAGAAGGCGAGGATATTTTCCAGAACAGCCTGGTAGACGCCCTCTTTAGTTGCCAAATGATAATGCACATTGGCCTTGGGCAGATCCGCGGCGGCAGCAATCTGGGCCATGGTGGCACCGGCAAGCCCAGCTTCGGCAAAAACACGCTCGGCACCTGAAAGAATTCGCGCCATCGCCGCCGCCTTTGTCAGACGTCGTGCAGAGAGCGAAGGCGTCTTCCGCGGCGGCATGCGGGCTTCGGGCATCCCGGGGGGTCTCTCCCTGTCTCAGGTAGCTCGTTTCTCTTTCTAGAGGCTCGACATCGTTATTTCGCAGTTGCAGCAATCCCGCAAGCAAAGACAGGCGTCCGTTGAGGCTAAATTCTGTCCGGATTTATGTTGACTGAATGGTCAGGAAGAGTCAAGTTCAATCAATAGAAGGAGACGAAGCGGAGCAGAGCATTAACGCTGCTGCGTTATCTGCGTCCCGGAACTTGACTGATTCAATCACAAATAAAATATGCGGAGGTTCTGCACCTTGGAACATTCTCTTTTGAATAAGGTACCAGACGCGTCATCGGGTGGAACGGCTTGTTCCGATGTCTTCGCAAAATTCTGCGATATAAAGCCTCGGTTGAGCCATGATAAAGCACAGATCGAGGCCAGCCGCTGCTATTTCTGTTATGATGCGCCCTGTGTTGCCGCCTGTCCCACCGGCATAGATATTCCAGGCTTCATCCGTGGCATCGCGACCAACAACCTCGATGGTGCGGCGGAGCGCATTCTCAGCGCTAACATTCTCGGCGGCAGTTGCGCCCGGGTGTGTCCCACTGAAATTCTTTGTGAAGGCGCCTGCGTCAGAACAGCGCAACAGGCAAAACCCGTTGAAATCGGCGCTTTGCAGCGCGTCGCGACCGACCATGCCATGGCAAAGGTAGCCGCCGGCGCGCCTCATCCCTTTGCCCGCGCGGCGGCCACAGGGCGGCGAGTAGCCATAATCGGCGCGGGCCCGGCGGGCCTTGCTTGCGCGCATCGCCTCGCCATGCTCGGCCACGAGGTGGTAATCTTCGAGGCGCGATCCAAGCCCGGCGGCCTCAACGAATATGGCATCGCCGCCTATAAGATGGTGGATCGTTTTGCCGCGTGCGAGGTGGAGTTTATCCTAGCCATCGGCGGTATAGAGATCCGCTACGACCAAGCCCTCGGGCGCGACATCACCCTTGCTTATTTGCGGGAGGCGTTCGACGCCGTCTTCCTGGCCATTGGCCAGACGGCGCTGCCATGCCTTGCCTTGCCGGGGGAACACCTTCAAGGCGTTGAAGATGCCGTAGCCTTCATTGAGAGAATCAGGCAGGCCGAGGATCTGCGCGAGGTTGCAGTCGGACGGAATGTCGTCGTTATCGGCGGAGGCAATACCGCCATTGATGCTGCAACTCAGGCGAAGCGTCTCGGTGCTGAGGTTGTCACCATCGTCTATCGCCGAGGGCGGGAAGCCATGAAGGCTACGGTGGAGGAACAGGACTGGGCGCTCGGCAATGGCGTCGCACTCCGCCTCTGGTCCAGCCCTGTCCGCTTTGAGGGCGAAACTCGCGTCACCGGCGCCACTTTCGCACTCGCGGAGGGTGAGGCGGCGGGAGTTTTCACCCTGCCGGCGGATATGGTGCTCAAGGCGGTTGGCCAGAGGCTCGATTCTGAAGACGCCGGCAGCCTGCCGGCTCTCGCCGGCGGCCGCATTCTAGTTGATCCTGTGAGTTTTGAGACCACGCTTGCTGGCGTCTTCGCGGGCGGAGATTGCATAGCCAGCCAAGATCTCACCGTCCAGGCGGTGGCCGACGGCAAAAGCGCTGCCACCGGCATCCACGCCTTTCTGCAGCAGAGGAGCTGAGGACCATGGCCGATCTTCGTGTCAATTTCGCTGGCATTAAGGCCCCTAACCCATTCTGGCTCGCATCTGCACCACCGACCGACAAGGAATATAATGTCGAGCGTGCCTTGCGCGCCGGTTGGGGTGGCATTGTATGGAAAACAGTCGGTGAAGACCCTCCGATCGTCAATGCCAGCAGCCGCTATGGTGGCCTCGCCTATAACGGCCAGCGCCTTATGGGGCTCAACAACATCGAACTTATCACGGATCGTCCGCTTGAGGTGAATCTGCAGGAGATCAAAGCCGTCAAGAAACGCTGGCCGGATCGCGCAATCGTCGTCAGCATCATGGTGCCATGTGAAGAGGCAAGCTGGAAGGCCATCCTGCCACTGGTCGAGGAGACGGGCGCGGATGGGATCGAGCTGAATTTCGGCTGCCCGCATGGCATGAGCGAGCGCGGCATGGGGGCGGCCGTCGGCCAGGTGCCAGATTATGTCGAGATGGTCACACGCTGGTGCCGGCAGTTTTGCCGCATGCCTGTCATCGTTAAGCTTACCCCTAATATCACCGATATTCTGAAGCCGGCGCGGGCTGCCCGCGCCGGCGGGGCGCATGCCGTTTCGCTTATCAACACCGTGCAGTCGATCGTCTCGGTCGATCTCGACCTCATGGCGCCAACCCCCACCGTCAAGGGTGTTGGAACCCATGGCGGCTATTGCGGCCCGGCGGTCAAACCCATTGCGCTCCGCATGGTGGGTGAGATCGCGCGGGATCGGGAGACGGCCGGTCTGCCCATTTCGGGTATCGGCGGCATTTCCTCCTGGCACGATGCCGCGGAGTTCATCGCACTCGGCGCCGGCACCGTGCAGATCTGTACCGCCGCCATGCATTACGGCTTCCGTATTGTTGAAGACATGGTCGACGGGCTTGCCAATTGGATGGATGAAAAGGGCTACGCGACCATCGCCGATTTTCAAGGGCGCGCGGTGCCCAATTTCGTGCATTGGCAGGACCTCGATCTCGCTTGGCGCTCCATCGCGCGGATCGACAAGGAGGCCTGCATCGGCTGCGGCCTCTGCCATATCGCCTGCGAGGATACCGCCCATCAGGCGATCATCGCGCGCGAGGCTGATGGCCGGCGCGTCTATGAGGTGGTGCAGGATGAATGCGTCGGCTGCAATCTCTGCAGCCATATCTGCCCGGTGGAGAGATGCATTGCCATGGAGCCGCAGCCGCAAACAGGCCCGGAGTTGACGTGGAAGATACATCCCAACAATCCTCTTCGCGTGACGACAGAGGAGCAGGTGGCATGACACTGCAGGGCAAGGCTGGCGCCAATCTGCGCATTGATGGGGATCGGCTCTGGGCCTCGCTCATGGACATGGCCGAGATCGGGCCGGGTGTACGTGGCGGCAACAACCGCCAGACCCTGACGGATGCCGACGCCGAAGGCCGGCGGCTTTTCCAGAGCTGGTGCGAGGCGGTCGGCGCCACGATCTCCATCGATACCATGGGCAATATTTTTGCCCGCTACGAAGGGACAGACCCCTCCCTCGCGCCCATCATGGTCGGCAGCCATCTCGATACCCAGCCCACGGGCGGCAAATTTGATGGCGTGCTAGGCGTGCTCGGCGCACTCGAAATTCTGCGCAGCCTGCAGGAAGCTGGCATCCGCACGCGCCGGCCCATCGAGGTTGTGAACTGGACGAATGAGGAAGGCACGCGCTTCTCCCCCGCCATGCTCGCCTCGGGCGTCTTCGCCGGTGTCCACACGCAGGAATGGGCCTATGCCCGCGAGGATGCACAGGGAAAAAGCTTCGGCGATGAGCTGCTGCGCATCGGGTTTCGAGGGTCGGAGCCGGTGGGCAAGCGGCCGCTGCATGCCTACTTCGAACTCCATATCGAGCAAGGCCCGATCCTGGAGGATGAGAAGATCGATGTCGGCGTTGTCACCCACGCCCAGGGCCTAAGCTGGCTGCAAGTTACGCTCACGGGCCGCGAATCCCACACCGGGTCCACGCCCATGCCTAAGCGGCTTGATGCCGGGCTCGGGGCGGCGCGCGTCACTGAGCTCGTGAATGCAGTCGCCCTGAAGAACGCGCCGCATGCGGTGGGCGCAATCGGCCATCAGGATTTCTATCCCAATTCGCGCAATATCATCGCCGGTCGCGCGGTTTTTACCATCGATATCCGCCATCCCAAAAAGCCGGTGCTTGACGGGATGGAGGCGGACATCCGGGCGGGCGCGGAGGCGATCGCGGCCGCGCTCGGCCTTGGCATCGAGATCGAGCGCGTCGGCCATTTCGATCCGGTGCAGTTTAATGAAGCTTGCGTAGCCTCGGTGCGCAGGGCGGCGAAAACACTCGGCCTTTCGCATCGCGATATCATCTCCGGCGCCGGACATGATGCCTGCTGGATCAACCGTGTGGCGCCGTCCTCGATGATCTTCTGCCCTTGCGTCGATGGTCTCAGCCACAACGAGGATGAAGCCATCACCCAGGAATGGGCAACGGCAGGGGCAAATGTGCTGTTGCAGGCCGTAATGGAATGGGCCGAGGGGTAAAGTGCGCCCTATTCCGCCGCGTTCATCAGCTCCATGAAAGTTGAAAGAATAAGCCCTGTCTGCCGGTCGCGCTGCGTCACCGCCTGGTATTCCACGCGCTGCCCATAGGTTTTGGGTCGGATGGCACGCATCTGGCCACGCTCCTGCCATTGACGGGCGTAATGGTTGGGCAGAAAGCCGATATAGCAGCCGGTAAGTATGAGAAAGGCAACGCCCTCGCGGTCCGCCGCCGTCGCCGTCACGCGCAGCGGCAGCCCTCCATGGCTACAAGCGGAACGGCCCGAGCGCACCACCGCATCGGCTTCGGCGATCGTCGCGTCATCCAGTTCCGCATCCGGTCGGCCGAAAAAGGGATGATTGGTCGCGCAGTAAAGATGAGAAATCTCATCGTAAAGCGGGAACGCCTTGAGCCCCGGCAGCAACCGGTCGGTCGGCGTGACGCCCACATGTAGTTGCCCGTCGAGCACGCCGCGCTCAATCTCGCTCGGCGAGCTCATGCGGATGTTCACCCGCACCTCTGGCCCCTTGAGCTTGAGTGCCCGCAGTGCGCGCGTCACACGCATGCGAGGGAAAGTCACGAGGTTATCGGTGATACCGATATTGAGTTCGCCGCGCAGATGTTGGCGCAAGGCACTTACCTCGCCGCGGAAATTCTCCACCGCCGCCATCAGCCTGAGGAGTGCGGCATAAACCCCCTTACCCTGCTCGGTGAGGCGAAACCCCGCCCGCCCGCGCTGGCACAACGTAAGTCCCAGTCGCTCTTCCAGTTCCGACATGTGTTGGCTGATGGCCGAGCGGGAGATATTTAGTTCCGTCTCCGCCGCACTGAAGCCGCCGCAATCGACCACCGTGCGGAAGATGCGCAAGAGCCGCAGATCGGCTTCGTTCAGGCGCGAAGGAGCCAGCATCAGTCAAGTCCCAGCTAAAGTGAAGATCAAAACGTTTGAATTTATTCGATCTATCTCTTGGCCTAGGCTGCAGTCAATCAATCCTTGCGGAGCGGAGACAGAACTCAATGGCCCCTTACGATTCACATGAGGATGCGAAAATGCACGCGTCGGCCGACCTCTCCGAGCAGGAGATGAAAGCCTATTGGATGCCCTTCACCGGCAATCGGGATTTCAAGGCGCATCCCCGCCTCTTCGTCAAGGCCGAGGGCGCCTTCTTCACCGACGCAGCGGGCCGGAAGATCTATGACAGCCTCTCCGGCCTCTGGTGCTGTGGATACGGCCATGGCCGGGCGGAGATCGCGCGTGCCATCGGTGAGCAGGCCGCCGAGCTTGACTATGCACCGAGCTTTCAGTTCAGCCATCCTCTCGCCTTCAAGCTCGCCCATAAGCTCGCCAGCATGGCACCGCCCGGGCTCGATCATGTCTTCTTCACGAATTCTGGCTCTGAAGCGGCCGATACCGCGCTCAAGATGGCGCGCGGCTATTGGCGCCTCAAAGGTCAGCCGGCTAAGACTCGGCTGATCGGCCGCATCAAGGGCTATCATGGCGTTAATTTCGGCGGCACCTCGGTGGGTGGCATCGTCGGAAATCGCAAGATCTTTGGCGGCCTCGGTGATATCGACCATCTGCCGCATACTCTGCTGGCCGAGAACCGCTTCTCCCGCGGCCTGCCGGAACATGGCGCGCATCTCGCCGATCATCTGGAAGAGCTTGTCGGCCTGCATGATGCCTCAAATATCGCGGCCGTCATCGTGGAGCCCTTCTCGGGCTCAGCCGGCATGGTGGTGCCGCCCAAGGGCTATCTGGAACGGCTCCGCACGCTCTGTAACAAGCACAATATCCTGCTCATCTTCGATGAGGTCATCACCGGCTTCGGCCGCGCCGGCGGCACCTTCGGCGCGGAGATCTTCGGTGTCACGCCCGATATCATAACCTGCGCCAAGGGTCTCACCAATGGCGCCGTACCCATGGGGGCCGTCATCGCCACCGGGGAGATCCATGACACCTTCATGGCTGCTGGCGGGCCGGAATACACGGTGGAATTCGCCCATGGTTATACCTACTCTGGCCATCCGCTGGCTTGCGCTGCGGGCCTCGCGGCCATGGAGGTTTTCGAGCGGGAGCGCATGGTGGAACGGGTGCAGGCTCTCGCTCCGGTCTTCGAAGATCTTATCCACGGCCTCAAGGGCCTCAAATACGTGGTCGATATTCGCAATTTCGGCCTCGCCGGCGCGGTGCAGATCGAAGCCGCACCGGGCGAGCCGGGCCGCCGCCCCTGGGAGATTTCCATGAAGTGCTGGCGTGCAGGCTATTACGTGCGCTACGGCGGCGACACGCTGCAATTCGGCCCGCCGTTCATCACCGAGCGGCAGGATCTCGAACGTCTCTTCGACGTGGTGGCCGATGCCATCACGAACCTGACCTGAGGAGAGTTCCATGCAGGCCATGAGCAAGCCGGTCGGCCATCACGTCAATGGCAAGAGTGCTTCCTGCCCGAAGGCGCTGGCGCAAACGGATCGGGCCCGAGCGGATGGAGGCCCTGCTCGCCGAGACGCTGGCGGCCGCCGAGCGGGGTGGGGCCGTGGCGGAGAAGCACTACGAGCGGGTCACCATCGATACCACGGTCCAGCCAAAGGCCATGACGCATCCGACCGACAGCAAGCTGCTGCACAGCGGCATCGAGACACTGGCGCGGATGGCACGCAAGCACGGTATCACGCTG
>NZ_AFPR01000042.1:0-11360 GCF_000219295.1 Acidiphilium sp. PM | reverse complement strand
TGCGCTCGCGCGCATAGGCCACGGCGTTCTGGTACGCGACCTCGGCGATGCCGAGCCCCTGGATGCCGACGGAGAGTCGCTCGGTGTTCATCATCTTGAACATCGCGGCGAGGCCCTTGTTCGGCTCGCCGACGAGCCAGCCGGTCGCGCCGTCGAAGCTCATCGCACATGTGGCGGAGCCGTTCAGCCCCATCTTGTGCTCGATCGCGGTGCACTGCATGCCGTTGCGCGGGCCCAGCGTGCCATCCTCGCGCGGCAAGAACTTGGGCACCAGGAACATCGAGATGCCCTTCACCCCGGCCGGCGCGTCCGGCAGGCGGGCGAGGACGAGATGGACGATGTTTTCCGCAAGATCGTGCTCGCCGGCACTGATGAAGATCTTGTTGCCGGTGATGCTGTAGCTGCCGTCATCGTTCGGCACCGCCTTGGTGCGGAGCATGCCGAGATCGGTGCCGCAATGCGGCTCGGTCAGGCACATCGTGCCGGTCCACTTGCCGGAGACGATGTTGGGAAGCCAGGCCTTCTTCTGCTCTTCCGACCCCGAGTGCTTCAGCGCGACATAGGCGCCGTGGCTCAGCCCGGGGTAGAGGCCGAACGCGACATTGGCGGAGCAGAACATCTCCTCGACCATCATCGCCGCGGTCAGCGGCATGCCCTGCCCGCCATAATCCGGGTCAGCGGAAATCGAGGTCCAGCCGCCCTCGCAGAAAGTGCGGTACGCCTCGCGATAGCCGGTCGGCGTGCGGACGACGCCGTTTTCATAGGTGCAGCCCTCGCGGTCGCCCACCTGATTGAGCGGGAACAGCACCTCCTCGCTGATCTTCGCGGCTTCCTCCAGCACGCTGTCGATTAGTTCGGGGGTGAAGTCCGCATTGCCGGGCAATTCGGCGATGGCGGTGCTGTCATAGAGCTCGTGCAGGACGAAGCGCATGTCCTTGAGCGGCGCCTTGTAGACGGGCATGTCGTATCTCCCTTGTCTCGGTTCAGTTGCGCAGGGGTTTGCCGGTATCCAGGATATGCTTGATCCGCGCCTGGCTTTCCTTGGTGCGGAACAGG
This sequence comes from Acidiphilium sp. PM, assembly GCF_000219295.1. Taxonomy (NCBI): domain Bacteria; kingdom Pseudomonadati; phylum Pseudomonadota; class Alphaproteobacteria; order Acetobacterales; family Acidocellaceae; genus Acidiphilium; species Acidiphilium sp. PM. The sequence continues at coordinate 10,304 of NZ_AFPR01000042.1, read as the reverse complement.
GCCATGAAGGCCTCGCGTTCGAGGTCCTTCACCGCGGCGACCGGCACCGGATCGGTCATGTCGGTATCGCCGCCGGTGAGCACGCGGGCAAGGTGGGACGATACCGTCACGTCATGCGGGGTGGCGACTCCCTTCTTGCGGAATTCGTCCACCGCCATGCCGAGGGCGACGCGGCCGGAAGCGCCCGGCAGTTGAAGCGTTTCCGGCTCGGCGGGCGCATATCCCGCCACCATGGCGAGCGCCCGGGCCTTGGCGTCGGCCAGCACGCGCTCGCGGTTCATGGTGATGCCGTCGCCGGGGCGGAGGAATTTCAGCTCCTTCGCCTCGGCGGCCGAGGTCGCGACCTTTGCCGTGGAAATCATCTCGAAGACCTTCGAGACGGCGGGCATCGGGCCGCGTGGCGCATCCTTCGCGCCCTGCCAGCGCGCCAGCATCGTGGCACAGCCACCCCAGCCCGGCACGAGGCCAACGCCGACCTCGACAAGCCCCATATAGGTCTCGGCATGGGCCTGAACGGCGTCGCAATGCAGCAGGATCTCGCAGCCGCCGCCCAGCGCCCGGCCGGCCGGCGCGCCCACCACCGGGAACGGCGCCTCGCGCAGCGCCTGCAACGCCTTCTGCCCCTCCTTCACCGTGCCCTCGATCTTGCCCCACATGCGCAGATTAGCGGCGAACATGGCGAGGCCGAGATTGGCGCCGACCGAGAAATTCTCCTTGCCCGGCCCGGCGCGCAGGTTCTCGCTGTAGATGACCAGCGCCTTGTAGGATTTCTGCACCAGCGCGATGGTCTTGCCGAGAAGAGCGAGAATGTCGCCATCGATCGAGTTCATGATCGAATGGAACTCGACGCAGAGCACGCCGTCGCCGATGTCCCAGACCGAGGCGGACTTGTTCGAGAGGACCGGCTTGCGGCCGCGCTTCGCATCCTCGAGCAGCAGCACGCCAGGCGCGCGTTCGACGGCCCGGTAGCCGCCATCGGGCATGAAGCGGAGCAGCGTGGCGCCGTCCTCGCGGTAGAACGCGCCCTTGCCGAGTTTGGCGAGCAGCGGCGGGATCGGCTCGTCCAGTTCCACGAGATGCGACGAAACCCAGTCGGCGCCGAGCCGGTCGATCAGTTCGAACGGGCCATATTTCCACGTGTAGCCTAGGCGCATCGCGGCATCGACGGCGGCAATGTCGTCACCGATCTCGGGGATCAGCGAGGCCGCATAGGCCAGTACGCGGCCGAGCACTCCCCAGGCATAGCGCCCATATTTCGACTTGGCACCGACGAGGCGTTTGAGGTCCTTCTTCGCGTCCTTCACCTCGGCGATGTCGGGCCGGATGGAGGGCCGCCATTCCAGCCGCCCCTGCGCCGCCGCGGCAAGCGAGAGGGTCTCCTTCACGCGATCCTTGCCGCGCCCGGTGGAGCGGTAGAAGCCGCCCTTCCCCTTCTTGCCGGTATAGCCCTCGGCGATCATCGTCGCGAGGAACGGTGCCTCGCGGTTCATCATGTGGAACGCGTCGGTCTTCGGCAGCAGGCGGGCGAGCGAGGCATTGACGTGCGGGCCGAGATCAATGCCCACTAGGTCCATCAGCCCGAATACGCCGGTCGAGGGAAAGCCCATCGGCTTGCCCATGATCGCATCCGCTTCCTCGATCTCGATCCCCATCTCGAGCGCCAGCACGAGCGCCGTCTGGATCCAGTAGGTGCCGATGCGGTTGGCGATGAAGCCCGGCGTGTCGCGGCAGGGAATCACCGATTTGCCAAGCGTGACATCGCAGAATTCGGTGATGCGGGCGATGGCATCGGCGCTGGTCGCCGGGCCGGTGACCAGTTCCAGCAGCCGCATGTAGCGCGGCGGATTGAAGAAATGGGTGATGACGAAATCGGGCCGGAGGCTCTCCGGCATGTCCGTCATCAGTTCGGCGAGCGGAATGGTGGAGGTGTTGGATGACACCACCGAACCGGGCTTGCGCACCTCGGCCAGGCGGCGATAGAGCGCCTGCTTGATGTCGAGCCGCTCGATCACCGCCTCGACGATCCAGTCGCAGTCGGCGAGGGCAGCGAAATCGTCCTCGGTATTGCCGGGCGCGATCAGCCGCGCGGCGCGGGAGGACATTAGCGGCGCCGGCTGGGTCTTCTTCAGCCGCTCGATCGCTCGCCGGGCGATGGCGTTGCGGTCATCCCCCTCCTTCGGCACGATATCGAGCAGGCGGACCTTGATGCCGGCATTGGCGATCTGGGCGGCGATCGCGGCCCCCATCACGCCGGCGCCGATGACGGCGACGGATTGGATGGCACCCATCAGAGCGCCTCCAGAACCGTCGCGATACCCTGCCCGCCGCCGATGCACTGGGTCGCGAGGGCGAATTTTCCGCCTTCGCGCCGGAGCAGCTGCGCCGCCTTGCCGGTGATGCGGGCACCCGTCGCCCCGAGCGGATGGCCAAGCGCGATGGCCCCGCCATCGAGATTGACGCGCGCCGGATCGAGACCGAGTTCGCCGATGCAGGCGAGCGCCTGGGAGGCAAAGGCCTCGTTGAGTTCGACCACGTCGAGCGCCGAGGCCTCGATGCCGGCGCGAGCGAGCGCCTTGCGCGAGGCGGCGACCGGGCCCATGCCCATGATGTCCGGCGCGCAGCCGGCCACGGCAACCGAGCGAATGCGCGCGAGCGGCGCGAGGCCGTGCTTCGCGGCATAATCCTCCGAGCAGACCAGCACGGCGGAGGCGCCATCGGTCAGCGGCGAGGAGGTTCCGGCGGTGACCGTACCCTCGGCATCGAAGGCTGGCTTCAGCCCGGCCAGGGCTTCACGCGAGGCATCGTGGCGGATGCAGCCGTCCTCCGACACCATGGCGCCCGAAAGCGAGATCGGCACGATCTCGCCGGCCAGTTTCCCCGCCTTCTGCGCCGCCGCCGCCTTGATATGGCTGGCGAGGGCGAATTCCTCCTGCGCCTCGCGTGAAATCTGCCAGCGTTTCGCGACGTTCTCGGCCGTCTCGCCCATGCCCATGTAGGCGGCCGGCATCTTGGCGAAGAGGGTCGGCGACGGCATCGGGTTGAACCCGCCCATCGGCACCCTGGTCATGCTCTCGACGCCCGCGGCGATGAAAGCCTCTCCCGCGCCCATCGCGATGGCGCCCGCCGCCATGTGGATCGAATACATCGACGAGCCGCAGAACCGGTTCACCGTCGCCCCGGCAACGCTGATCGGCAGGTCGGCCATCAGCCCGATCAGACGGGCGACATTCAGCCCCTGCTCGGCCTCCGGAAAGGCACAGCCGACGATGAGATCCTCGACGTCGCTCGCCGCGATGCCGCTGCGGTTCACCAGTTCGCGAACGACGGCGGCGGCCATCTCGTCGGGCCGGACCCGCGAAAGCCCCCCTTTCCGCGCAAGGGCGAATGGCGAGCGGGCATAGGCGGCGATGACGGCGCTTGGCATGGGCAAAGGACTCCTGTTCTCTGTCTATTTGGCGGCCTGCTTCAGGGCATTTTCGGACTGGCGCTCGATATCCGCCAGTTCGGCGAGGCTCTGCTCGAGCGCCGCACGCTGTTCCTGAAGCTTGGCGATACGCTTTCGCACGCCGGCAAGCAGCTGGCGCAACTGGGTATGCTGGGTAGGATCGACGTCATAGAGGTCGAGGTAGTCCTTGATCTCACGCAGCGAGAATCCAAGGCGCTTGCCGCGCAGGATCAGCATGAGCCGCGCGCGGTCACGCGAGGTGTAGACGCGGGTAGTGCCGGCGCGACTTGGATTTACCAGCCCCTTGTCTTCATAGAACCGGATGGTTCGCGCGGTCACGCCCAGCTGGCGGGCGAGCTGGCTGACCGAGTAGAGCGCGTTGCCGTGCTGTCCCGCAGCCTCGTCCTCACGTTGGTGACGTTCGTGCAGCGCCGCCATCGCGGGGCCAGTGCTTGTTCGAGTGGTCATTGGTCGTCCTGTCGAATTATAAAAGCCGGATGGGGACAATACCATAAATGACCGATTCCCGTCGTTAACGATAAGCGAATGATCATTACGTATAGGGCATGCACGGTAATATGTCGAGCCATATCTCGGGCCCGAATGCGAAATTTGCCGCGCAAACGGAAGCGGGTCCGGGTTCAACGTATTGAAATTTGCGGCACGGTGGCCCGCTGGCGGCAATCGCAACGGCCCGGCGACGGGCCTTCGGTCACGAAAATGTCAGATGCGCGGCGAGTTTGGTCTGCCGAGCACAACAGTCCCGCAGGCCGGCCACTCACCGCAGATCGTCTGGTCAGGAGGAATGGGCGCGGTGACCACCGACCACCAGCCGAACCGATCTAGATCGGATGTGGCGTTCCATCTCACCGGCATGACGAGTCTCCTTGTCCGGCAGGGCGCGGGATCACGCTCCTGCCGGCTCTCGCCTCGAGTCGTACAGCCGCAATCAACCGAATTCGGTAGGACAAGGCGGGTCTGGTCCATTGGGTGCCTGCAATTTTGCAGACATCTCCTTTTGGTCGATCAGCACGTATGGTCGCGCAATAAAAAACGGGGCCCCGGAGGGGCCCCGCCTTTCGTCGCGCCGGACCGTGAGGTCAGACGGCCTTGAGGTTTGTCGCCGCTGCCTTGCCGCGTTCCTGCGTCACCTCGTAGGAAATCTTCTGCCCTTCGTTGAGGCCGCGCATGCCGGCCGCCTGAACTGCAGTGATGTGGACGAAAACGTCCTTGCCGCCATCCTGCGGCACGATGAAGCCGAAGCCCTTCGTGGTGTTGAACCACTTGACAGTGCCGATCGCCATTGTCGCGTCGTCGCTCCTAAGACAGACCCACCGTGCGACCGCCGCACGGCTCCAGAGGGACAACCGGGTTTTGGACGTCTTGGCCGTACGGAAACCCGTCTCGTGCAACAAGGCAAGCCAAAGTCGATTGCGCGTTTAATGACGCAGAAACCGCAGGAACTGTCAACGCGAATAAGTCTCCTCCTGTCGGGTTTCAGAAAGATTTCGTAAATCATGCGTTTAAATTCGATAAAGCGCATATCGACGCAGACCGATTGCCTTCCATCCACCTGCGCGGGATAGTTGTGCGCATGATTCAAAGGGAGATCGATACATGACCAGCGCCACCGTTCTTGAGACGGTTTCGACCCAGAAATGTTTTGGCGGCATGCAGGGCGTTTATCGGCATGAGGCAAAGGAGACCGGCTGCACAATGCGATTCGCCGTTTTCCTGCCGCCGCAGGCCGCGGCGGGAACGGTTCCTGCGCTCTATTATCTGGCCGGGCTGACCTGCACCGAGGAGAATTTCACGGTGAAGGCCGGGGCGCAGCGCGTGGCCGCGGAACTCGGCATCGCCCTGATCGCGCCGGATACCTCCCCGCGAGGCCTCGGTTATCCTGGCGAGGACGACGCCTATGATTTCGGCACCGGCGCCGGTTTCTATGTCGATGCGACGGAAACGCCGTGGCGGGACGGCTACCGGATGTATTCCTACATCACGAGGGAACTCCCTGCCCTCATCAACGCGTCCTTTCCGGTCGATCCCGCGCGCGTGGGCATTTTCGGCCATTCGATGGGTGGGCATGGCGCGCTGACGATCGCGCTGAAGAACCCTGGCGCCTACCGCTCGGTCTCGGCCTTCGCGCCGATCGTCTCGCCGATGCGCTGCCCCTGGGGTGAAAAGGCGCTGACCGGCTATCTCGGCGTCGACCGTGCGAACTGGCGCGCCTATGACGCGACGGCGCTGATCGAGGACCGCGGCTGGGCAGGGCCGGCCATCCTCGTCGACCAGGGCACCGCCGATCCGTTTCTCGAACGCGAGCTGAAACCGGAACTGCTCCGCGAGGCCTGCGCGGCGAAGGGCGTGAAGCTCGATCTGCGGATGCAGGAGGGGTACGACCACTCCTACTTCTTCATCGCGACCTTCGTGGAAGACCATCTGCGCCATCACGCCCGCCATCTCTGACAGGCGGCGACGCTGCCCGGATCCGGCTCAGACGGTCAGGATCCGGCGCAGCAGTTCGACATCCTCGGCGAAATCGGGATCGGCCTCGATCAGTTCGGTCACCTTGGAGACCGCGTGCATGACGGTGGTATGGTCGCGGTTGCCGAATTTCCGGCCGATCTCGGGCAGGCTGCGGCTGGTCAGCTGCTTGGCGAGATACATGGCGATCTGCCGAGGCCGGGCGATGTTGCGCGCGCGCCGGGCGGAGGACATCTCGCTGACCCGGATATTGTAATGCTCGGCGACCTGCTTCTGGATCTCCTCGATCGTGATCTTGCGGTCATAGGCGCGGAGCAGGTCGTGCAGCACCTCATGCGCCGTCTCGAGGGTCACCGGGCGCTCGAACAGGTTGGCATGGGCGATCAGCCGGTTCAGCGCCCCTTCGAGCTCGCGGACATTGGCGGTGATCTTCTGCGCGAGGAACTCCATCACCCGCCCCGGCACGACGACGCCAGCCCGCGCGGCCTTGGCCTCCAGGATCGCGAGGCGCAGTTCATAGGTCGTGGCATGGACATCGGCGACCATGCCGCAGCCGAGCCGCGTGCGCAGCCGATCCTCGATGCCGGACAGGTCCGACGGCGACTTGTCGGCCGAGACGATGATCTGCTTGCCGGAATCGACCAGCGCATTGAAGGTGTGGAAGAATTCCTCCTGCGTGCCATCCTTGCCGATCAGGAACTGCAGGTCGTCCACCATCAGCACATCGACGCTGCGCAACTCGTTCTTGAATTCGATGGTCGATTGCCGGCGCAGGGCGCTGACGAATTTGTGCATGAACTTCTCGGCCGACATGTAGGCGACCGTGACCTCGTCCGAGCGCTGCGACAGTTCCCAGGCAATCGCGTGCATCAGATGGGTCTTGCCGAGACCGACACCGCCGTAGAGGAACAGCGGATTGAACCCCGGCGACGCGTGCCCGTCGGCGACGCGGCGCGCGCAGGCATAGGCGAATTCGTTCGGCTTGCCGACCACGAATGTATCAAAGGTGAAGCGCGGGTCGAGCGGCGCGCTCATGTCCGGGCGTTCCTCGGCCTCGCGGCGCGCCGCGGCGGCGGGCCGCGCGATCGCGGTCTTCGGCTCCACCTCGGCGAGGTCGGGCGCGCGCTCGCTGGTGCCGGCCGGCCGGGTCCGGATATCCACGCGCCGTACCGCCGGGTTCTCGGCCTGCCAGAACGCGGTCAGCAGGTTGCCATATTCCTTGTTCACCCAGTCACGCAGGAAGCGGGTCGGCAGCATGACAGTCACTTCATCGCCGTCGAGCCCATGCAGCACGGCTTGCCGCAACCAGTTGCGGTACTCGACCTCGCCGATTTCTTCCTGAAGTCGGCCGCGAACACGGCTCCACTGGTGCGCCAGTTCATCCTGGCTGATTTCACCGCGCGTGCGTCCCGGAGACCGGGTTTCGAGCCCCTGTTCCTGCCAAGTTTGCGTGTCCAAGCGCACCGCTCCCCGTCCTGCCATCGTCCCAGCTCAACCGAATAGCGATTTCCGCCATACGGCCGCACAACCCCGCTCCCGCAATCGACGGTTGAAAAAACCCTCGACCAGGCAAGCTTTCGTCATTTGATCGTCATCTTGAGGCCCAAAACTAGGCCAAGTCCGGCACCCTGCGCAAGACCCAACAGGTTCGATTTTTTGCTGATATAATGTGCATCTTTAAAAATTTGCCCATTAAATCAGATGATTGACCAACCCATTTGAAGTGAGGGAATATCATTCCACGGTAAAATCTCGAAAACATCTCACAAGCAAAAGTTGCAGCGACATTATATTCGCTGTTGCGAGACGCTATCACGATAAAACCGAACCGGGACAAACGAACGCGGGCGGCCGCAAGGAACAGCCGCCAAGACACTCGAATTGTTACGATTGTATGACGCGCCAGCGAGGCGCGCAACAGACCTCAGGCCGAAGCCGAAAGGGCCTTCACACGCGCCGACAGGCGGGACAGCTTGCGCGAAGCCGTGTTGGCCTTCAACACACCCTTCGTCACGGCGCGCTGCAGTTCGGGCTGCGCGGCAATGAATGCCGTCCGCGCCTCGATGTGATTGCCCGTCGCGATCGCCTCCTCCACCTTGCGGATAAAGCTGTGCACGCGCGACCGACGGGCCTTGTTGCGAGCGGTGCGCACAAGGGTCTGACGGATGCGCTTCTGCGCCGATGCGATGTTGGCCATGGGCGAACTGTCTCTTCCTGTAAACGGAACAAAAACCACAGGCCGCAGCGAAATTTGCCGCGGCCCGTGTGAGAGAGTGCTTATCGCCGCGTGAAGCGGGCGTCAAGCATCAAGACGCGAAGCCGCTGCCCTTGCCGCTCACAGGCATCCGGGCAAGTCACTTGTAGCGGACGGCGGCCCTGCCGAGCGACCGGACCGCGCTCAATCCGCCGACGCCTCATTTCAGCGCCGCCAGCGCCCGATCAAGGTCATCAATCAGGTCGGCGACATCCTCGAGCCCCACCGAGAAGCGGATCGTGCCGCCATTGATCCCGAGGCGCGCCCGCTCGGCCGGCGCGATGCGCGAATGGGTGGTGGTTTCCGGGTGCGTCACCATCGATTTCGAGTCACCGAGATTGTTGGAAATCGCAATGAGCTCGAGCGCGTTCATGAAGCGGAACGCCGCGTCCTTGCCGCCGTCGAGTTCAAAGGTCACGAGTGTGCCGCCGGCACTCATCTGCTGCCTTGCGAGATCGACCTGCGGATGATCGGCCCGGAAAGGGTAGAGCGCGCGGATGACCTGCCGCTGGCCGGCAAGATGGTCGGCGATGGCGGCAGCCGAACGCGAGGCCTGGCCGACGCGGAGCGCCATTGTCTCCAGCCCCTTCAGGATCACCCAGGCATTGAACGGCGAGATCGCTGGGCCGGTATTGCGGGTGAAGGGCTGGAGCGTGTTGTCGATCCAGTCCTTGCTGCCAAGCACGGCGCCGCCGAGCACGCGGCCCTGGCCGTCCATGTGCTTCGTCGCGGAATAGACCACCACATCAGCGCCGAATTCAAGCGGCCGCTGCAGCAGCGGGGTCGCGAAAACGTTATCGACCACCACGATCGCGCCGGCCTTGTGAGCAAGATCCGCCACGGCCCGCATGTCGATGATCTCGAGCATCGGGTTCGACGGGGTTTCGAGCAACACCAGCGCCGCTCCCGGCGCCAGCGCGGCCTCCCACGCCGCAAGGTCGCCGCCATCGACGAAGACGCTCTCGATCCCGTAGCGCGGCAGCAGCGTGGAGACGATCCACGAGCACGAGCCGAACAGCGCGCGCGAGGCGACCACGCGGTCTCCCGCCTTGAGATGGGCGAGCAGGGCGGCATTGACCGCGGCCATTCCCGTCGCCGTGGCACGGCAGGCTTCCGCCCCCTCCAGGGTCGCGAGCCGGGCCTCCAGCATGCTCACGGTCGGGTTGCCGAAGCGTGAATACTGATAATGGGAGATCTCACCCTTGAAGGTCGCTTCCGCCTGCTCGGCATTATCGTAGACGAAGCCGGAGGTGAGGTAGAGCGCTTCGGCGTTCTCGGCGAAGTTGGACCTGACCTGGCCAGAATGAACCAGGTTGGTCGCGGGACGATAGATGCGTGAGGTCATGTTCCGTCTATATCCTGCCCGCGCCGGACGGCAACCCACACCGGCAGAACGCTGTCGCGCGGCCCTTCGCCGGCGGCAGGCGGGCCGCCCCGATCAGCCCGCCAGGGCGGCGGCGCCAGAGAGCGACGTATCCCCCAGCCAGCGGCCAAGTGCTGGAACCAGCCGAGCCGCGGGCTGAAAGCCTTCGGTCACGAGGGCATACTCGTGTTCGGTGCCGGAACTCGCGATGAGGGTGGGAAACCCGGTGATGCCGGCCTGCTGGGTAATCGCAAAATCCTGCCAGGTTTCGGCACCGAGTTCGTCGGAACAGAGCGTATCGCGGAACTGGTTCGCGTTGAAGCCGAGCCGTGCTGCGATTCCGGCAAGCACAACCGGATTCGTGACGTCCTCGTTCCCGGTGTAGAAAGCACGCTGGATGGCGGCGAGAAGGTCGAATGCATCCGCCATCGAGCGGCGACGGGCCACCACCAGCGCACGGCAAGCCGGCTCGGTGTCGTAGACGAAGCGGGCGCGGTCGAAAAACGAGAAATCGAAAGGCTGACCAGACGCGTTCCGCACATGCTCCCAATGCCCGCGGGTGCGGGCCTTGGCGGCCTCGTCCATCGGCTCGGTCGTGCCGGGCCGCAGCCCGCCAACGATCAGACGAACCGGCAGGCGTTCGCCATACCTCCCGCGGATGGCGTTGATCACCGGCGCGAAACCCCAGCACCAGGAGCACATAGGGTCTGCAAAGTAGACGAGATGCGGTTGAGTCATCATGTTGGCTGGCTTCT
>NZ_AFPR01000043.1:0-7061 GCF_000219295.1 Acidiphilium sp. PM | reverse complement strand
GGCCGGGTTGATCTGGCGGCTCGCATAATAGCGGCAGAGCGAGTCGTCATGGCGGAACTGGTCGAACGAGACGCCCGGCCCGGGCATCGAGACGACGCTCGGCCCGCTCGGCGGCGCCACGGCGCAGCCGGCGAGCAGAAGGGCGATGGCGGCGGCGGCAGGCAGAACTGGCTTCATGTCCTTCATCCTGTTGGTTGGAGCCCCGTCCAGATAGTTGGCGCGCGGGCGGCGGAACGCAACGGCGATCGCCCGCGAGGCAGGCCGCCGGCCGTGAGGCGCGTCACAGCCCGTCGAAGAATTCCTTCACCTTGGCGAAGAAGCCCTCGTGTTCCGGGCTGCCGGACGCGGTGTTGCCGGCCTCGCGCTCGAATTCCTCGAGCAGTTCGCGCTGGCGCTTCGTCAGGTTCTGCGGCGTCTCGACCGCGACCTGGATATACATGTCGCCCCGCGCCGTGCTGCGCAGCACCGAGAACCCCTTGCCGCGCAGGCGGAACTGGTCGCCCGTCTGGGTGCCGGCGGGGATCTTGACGCGGGCGCGCGTGCCGTCGATCGCCGGAACCTCGATCTCGCCGCCGAGGGCGGCCTGGGCCATGCGCAGCGGCACACGGCAGAACACGTTGGCGCCATCGCGCTGGAAGATCGGGTGCGGGCGGATCGAGACATGAACGTAGAGATCGCCGGGCGACGCGCCGCGGCCGCCGGCCTCGCCCTCGCCGGAGAGGCGGATGCGCGTGCCGTCCTCGACGCCGGCGGGAATGGTGACCGAGAGCGTGCGCTCGCGCGGCACGGTGCCGGCGCCGGAGCAGACCCGGCAGGGATTGCGCACGGTGCGGCCGGCGCCACCGCAGGTCGGGCAGGTGCGCTCGACGACGAAGAAGCCCTGCTGGGCGCGCACCCTGCCGGCGCCGCCACAGGTCGGGCAGGTGTCGTTCGCGGCGGACTTGTCGGCCGAGCCGGTGCCCGAACAGGCATCGCAGGACACGCGCGTGGGCACGCGGATCTCGGTCTTGGTGCCGGTGAAGGCCTGGGTCAGGTCGATCTCGACGGCGGCGCGCAGGTCGGCGCCCGCGCGCTCGGTGCGGCCACCGCGGCGGCCGCCCATCGCCTCGCCGAACATTTGCTCGAAAATGTCGCCGATGCCGCCCTCGAACCCGCCGAAGCCGCCGAACCCGCCGCCGAAGCCGCCGGCCCCCGGCCCGCCGCCATTCTCGAACGCGGCATGGCCGAAGCGGTCATAGGCGGCGCGCTTCTGCTCGTCCTTGAGGACGTCGTAGGCTTCGTTGATGTCCTTGAATTTCTGCTCGGCCGCGGCGTCGCCCGGGTTGCGGTCCGGGTGGTACTGCATCGCCAGCTTGCGATAGGCCTTCTTCAGCTCATCGGCCGAAGCGCCCCGCGACACGCCGAGAAGTTCGTAATAATCCGTCTTCGCCATGGTCCCGGCTTAACCCCGACAATCTCTGAAACAAGAATGTCCCGGACCATTGCTGGCCCGGGACTGGTAACCGTCTATCGCGCGGCGGACGACGTCACGCGGACTTCTTCTTGTCGTCGACATCCTCGAATTCGGCGTCGACCACCTTGTCGCCCGGCGCGGCCGTCTCGGCGCCCGGCTGGGCGGCGCCGGCCTCGGCCTGCGCCTTGTACATCGCCTCGCCAATCCGCATGGCGACCTGGGTCAGCCGCTCGGTGGCCGACTTGATCGCCTCGAGATCGCTGCCCTCCAGCGCGGAGCGCACCGCGGCGATCGCCGCCTCGGCCTCGCCCTTGTCCTGGGCGGAGACCTTGCCCTCGTTGTCCTTCAGCGTCTTCTCGGTCTGGTGGACGAGGCCGTCGGCATGGTTGCGGGCATCGACCAGCTCGCGCTTGGCCTTGTCGGCCGCGGCGTTCGCCTCGGCGTCCTTCACCATGCGCTCGATATCGGTGTCCGACAGGCCGCCGGAGGCCTGGATGCGGATCTGCTGCTCCTTGCCGGTCGCCTTGTCCTTCGCCGAGACGGAGACGATGCCGTTGGCGTCGATGTCGAAGGTGACCTCGATCTGCGGCACCCCGCGCGGGGCCGGGGGAATGCCGGTCAGGTCGAAATTGCCGAGCAGCTTGTTGTCCGCCGCCATCTCGCGCTCGCCCTGGTAGACCTTGATGGTCACGGCGGTCTGGTTGTCGTCGGCGGTGGAGAAGGTCTGGCTCTTCTTGGTCGGGATCGTGGTGTTGCGGTCGATCAGGCGGGTGAACACGCCGCCCAGCGTCTCGATGCCGAGCGAGAGCGGGGTGACGTCGAGCAGGAGGACGTCCTTGACGTCGCCCTTGAGCACCGCGCCCTGGATGGCGGCGCCGATGGCGACCACCTCGTCGGGGTTGACGTTGCGGGCGGGTTCCTTGCCGAAGAAGGTCTTCACCGTCTCGATGACCTTGGGCATGCGGGTCATGCCGCCGACCAGGATCACCTCGTCGATCTCGCCGGCGGTGACACCGGCATCCTTCAGCGCCGCGCGGCACGGGCCGAGCGTGCGCTCGACCAGATCATCCACGAGGCTTTCGAGCTTGGCACGGGTCAGCTTCATCACGAGATGCTTCGGCCCCGAGGCGTCGGCGGTGATGAAGGGCAGGTTGATCTCGGTCTCCTTCGAGGAGGACAGCTCGATCTTCGCCTTTTCAGCGGCTTCCTTCAGGCGCTGGAGGGCGAGCTTGTCCTTGCGCAGGTCGATGCCCTGCTCGCGCTTGAACTCCTCGGCCAGGTAGTCGATCACGCGCTGGTCGAAATCCTCGCCGCCGAGGAAGGTGTCGCCGTTGGTGGACTTCACCTCGAACACGCCGTCGCCCAGTTCGAGGATCGAGATGTCGAACGTGCCGCCGCCGAGGTCGTAGACCGCGATCGTGCCGCCCTGCTTCTTGTCCATGCCGTAGGCGAGGGCCGCCGCCGTCGGTTCGTTGATGATGCGCAGCACCTCGAGCCCGGCGATCTTGCCGGCGTCCTTGGTGGCCTGGCGCTGGGCGTCGTTGAAGTAGGCCGGAACGGTGATGACCGCCTGGGTCACGGCTTCGCCGAGATAGGCCTCGGCGGTTTCCTTCATCTTGGTCAGCACGAAGGACGAGATCTGGCTCGGCGCGTAGCGCTGGCCGCGCGACTCGACCCAGGCATCGCCATTGTCGCCGCGCACGATATTGTACGAGACGAGTCCCTTGTCCTTCTCGACGGTAGGATCGTCATAGCGGCGGCCGATCAGGCGCTTGACCGCATACAGCGTGTTCGTCGGGTTGGTGACCGCCTGACGCTTGGCGGACTGGCCGACCAGACGCTCGTTGCTCTCGGAGAAGGCGACCATCGACGGTGTCGTGCGCGCGCCCTCGCTGTTCTCGATCACGCGGACATCCTTGCCCTCCATGATCGCGACGCAGGAATTCGTGGTGCCGAGGTCGATACCGATGACCTTACTCATAGAAACGCTCCTTTCAGCGGGTGAGCCGGACCCGAAGCATCGGGCGCACCCCTATTGTTTCACCCCGTTGATGTATTGAACCACCCCCGAAGGCACAAGGGGCGGCCGGCCGGCGGCTGCGGAAATTTAGCCGCCCGGCGTTAACGAAAACTCAAGGCTCACGCCTCGATATCCAGCGGCTTGCCCGCCTGCGCCCTGGCGACGACGACCATCGCCGGCTTGAGCAGGCGACCGTTCAGCGTCCAGGTGCGGCTCCAGGCCTGGATCACCGTGCCCGGCGGGGCATCGGATGTCTCCTGCTCGCCCATCGCCTGGTGCTTGTCGGCGTCGAATGTCGCGCCCATCGCCTCCTCGGCGCGGATGCCGTGGCGCTCGAGCATGGCGATGAAGCTGCGCTCGACCCCGGCGAAGCCGTCGCGCAGCCTGGCGAGCAGTGGCGACTCGCCCTCCTGCGGCGGCGGCAGCGCATCCAGCCCGCGGCGAAGGTTCTCGGCGGTCTCGGCAACGTCGGCGGCGAATTTCTGCACGGCGTAGAGCCGCGCATCCTCCACCTCGCGCCGCGTGCGGGCCCGCAGGTTCTCCATCTCCGCCTGCGCGCGCACCCATTTGTCCCGCAGGTCGGCGGACTCCGCCTCGAGGGCGGCGATCCGCTCGCGGGCGGCGGCAAGCTGCTCGGCCTCGGAAGCGGGCGCCCTCTCGCTGCCGGCCTCCAAGGGATCCGCCCCCGCGTCGAGCACGGGTTCGGCGTTCAGCGTGTCTTCGGTCATGCGCCGCAATTAGGACACGGCCCGACCCTGCACAAGGGCCGGCGCGGTCGGATGGCCGCGGAACGAAAGCCGCAACGATTACAATTTTTAATTTTGGGCGTTACATGACCACACGTATAACGTGCATATGCCAATTGCCGATCTCCGCCCGACCGACCTTCCGCGTTCCCCTGTCGATGCCGTCTTCCGGCGCATGATCGCGAGCCGCGACGAAAAGATCGCGGGATTGCAGGACCGGATTCTCGACCTCGAGGAAAGGCTGCGCCGGCAGGAGGCCCGCCATGCGCTGGACGCGGTGCACGCCGCGGCGCTCGCCCGGCTGAACGCCGAACTGGTCTGGCCCGATGGGCCCTGGCCGGTGCGCGCCGTGCTGCCGCTCGCCCGGCTGATCAGCCGCGTTACCCGGCGTTGAACGACACGTCGCGCTGCCGGCGCATCAGGTGCTCGCCGGCATCGACATAGAGCGTGGTGCCGGTGACGGACGGGGTTTCGACGATGAAACGCACCGCGCGCGCGATGTCCTCCGGCTGCGAGCCGCGCCGCAGCGGTGTTGCGCTCTGGCCGCGGCGGAAATTCTCCTCGCTCTGCTTCGCGGCGATCAGCGTCAGCCCCGGCGCGACACCGCAGACCCGGACCGCCGGCGCCAGCGCCATCGCGAGCATCTCGGTCGCCGCGGCGAGGGCGGCCTTGGACAGCGTATAGGCGAAGAAATCCGGGTTCAGGTTCGCGAGTTTCTGGTCGAGCAGGTTGACGATCACGCCCTGCCGGCCGCCGATCCGCGCCGCCATGTCGCGCGCCAGCAGCACCGGCGCGGCGAGGTTCGGCGCCATGTGGGCGGCGATCGAGGCGGCGGTGACGCTGGCGGCGGAATCGAACTCGAAGCGCGAGGCGTTGTTGACCAGCACGCCGATCGGCCCGGCCAGCGCCTCGGCCCGCGCGATCAGGGATTCGACCGCCGCCGGATCGGCGAGGTCGGCGGCCAGGACATGCGCCACCCCGCCCTGGGCGCGCAGCTCGGCGGCAAGGGCTTCGGCCTCGCCGGGCGAGGCGCGGTGGTGGATGACGACCGGAAAGCCGGCCTGCGACAGGCTGCGGACGATCGCGGCCCCCAGCCGCTTCGCGCCGCCCGTCACGAGCGCCGCGCCCTCGAACGGGGCGGTCATGGGAACAGCGCCGCGGCGAGGGCGGCGGGATCGTCGAGCAGCGCGGTCGGGCGCGGGGCGAGCAGGTCGAACAGCCGCGCGGTGCCGAAAGCGGCGAGATCGACATCCATCATGTCGGCGACCATCGCCTCGTAGTTGTCCTCGAGGCGGCGGCTCGCCGGATCGAGCGCGGTGACCAGCAGCAGCCCGGTCGGCGGGGCATCCAGCGCCAGCAGCCGCAGCTCCGGCCGGTAGCGGCGCAGCAGCACGGCGACCTTCCAGACATCGCCGGCCCACCAGCCGGGCACCACGGCATCGCGGCGCAGGTCGGGGTTCTGGTCGCGGTTGGTGATGCGCGGGTCGATCGGCAGGCAGTCATGCAGCGCGATCACGCTGCGCCCGTGGCAGACATGCTCGGTGTTGACGATGTCGCGGAGCAGGAACTCGAAACGGTGCATCCCGTCCAGGAAGGCGAAATCGACCGGGCCGCCGAGCAGCGCCAGCGGGTCGCGCCGGGCGAAGAAATCGTCGCTCGTGCAGGCGAAGAGATGGCAGGCGGGCTTGCCGGCGAGCACGTCGCGGTCGAGCCGGAAATCGGGGTCGATCGCGAGGCTCTCGGCTTCCGCCAAGGCCAGCGACTCGCCGCGCCAGACGCCGATCTCGAGATAGCGGCGCGGTGCCAGGGCACGGTGCAGCCGGCCGAGGCAGTCGAGATAGTCCGCACCCTGGTGGTGCGCCATCACCTCCGGCGCCGGCACGTTCATCGCGCCGTGCCGCGCGCCTGGCCGAGTTCAGACGGCGTCATCTGGAAGCCGACCAGCACCTGCTGCGCGGCGCTGCGCGGCGCGTTCGGGAAATCGAGCCGGATCGGCTTCGTGGTGGCGACGGCCTGCGTCGCGCCGTTGCGGAAATCGAAGCGCACCGGATAGACCTGCTTGGCGATGATGCTGTCGCCCTCGGTGATCGCCACGAAATACGGCAATGTGAAGTCGTCCTGCCGGGCGGCGAGGCCCTTGGTCGCGGCGAAGCCGATGCGGAAGACGACGCGCTCGCCATGATGGCCGCGCGCGGTGCACTTGCCGGCGACGCCGGTGACCCTGGCATCGATGATCCGGGCCGCGACCTCGTCGGACGGGCCGGCGCTGCGGACCAGGCGGCTTGCCTGCTGGAGCACGGCGACCTGCGGGCAGTCGAGCTTCGGGCCGGACCCGCCGGCGCAGGCGGCAAGAGCGAGCGGGACGAACAGGGCGGCAAGGCGGGCGATGCGGGTCAACTCTGTCTCCATCCGATTTGTCGGTTCTCCCTTGCCATCAAATCGGCGATCGGTCATCTCCCGGGGCCATGGCAGTCTATACGGAAGTGACGGACGACGCGCTGGCCGCGTTCCTCGAAGGATATGACATCGGCCGCATGGTCGCGTTCCGCGGCATCGCCGAGGGGGTCGAGAACAGCAATTATTCGCTGCGCACCACCGAGGGCGACTTCATCCTCACGCTCTACGAACGGCGGGTCGACCCGGCGGACCTGCCCTGGTTTCTCGGGCTGATGGAACATCTCGCCGCGAAATCCCTGCCCTGCCCGCTGCCGGTGCGCGCGCGCGACGGCGCCAATCTCAATCCGCTGGCCGGGCGGATCGCGGCGATCACCACCTTCCTGCCCGGCGTGTGGCCGCGGCGGCCGACGGTCGCGCATTGCGGCCCGCTCGGCGCGGCGATGGC
>NZ_AFPR01000044.1:0-3096 GCF_000219295.1 Acidiphilium sp. PM | reverse complement strand
TTCATCGCGCCGATCATGCCGAAATCTCCGGCGCCGGCATCACCCGCCCGCATCCCCGCAGCGCGCGGTGCCGCGGACCCGGCGGCGGTAGCGCTGGATGCGCGCGAGCAGCCGCCGCAGTTCCGGGCCGATCTGCTCCAGCTCGTCCAGATGCGTCTGCGACAGCGCGGCGAGCCGCGCCTCGCCGCTTCCGGTCAGCGCCAGCCGCACCCGCCGCCCGTCTTCCGGGTCGGTCGCCCGCGCCACGAAACCGGCGGCCACCAGCCGGTCGACCAGCTCCACCGTGCTGTTGTGCTGCAGGATCAGGAACGCCGCGAGGTCGGAAACGCTCGCCGCGCCCTGGCCCTGCATGGCGCGGATGCCGAGCAGCGCCTGGTGCTGGCGCGGCGTCAGCCCGTCGCGCCGGGCGGCGGCCTCGCTGAAGGCGATGAACTTCCGCAGCGCGAAGCGGAACGAGGCCAGCATCTCGTAATCCTCGTCGGTCAACCGCGCATCAGCCATGCTGTCTCCTCTTCCCGGCGGGTTGCCGTTGTATATCGCATTACGATATATGGCCAGCTCTTCCCCGGCCCGGAGTCCGCCATCGATGTCACCTTCGCCCAGTCTGCCACCCCCCGTTCGCCTTGGCGACTTCACGACCGACCGCGGGATCTTCCGGCTGATCGGCTTCGGCGCCTGCGCCGGCCTGTTCGGCGTCATCGCCGGCTGGATCCTGCTGCGCATGATCGGGCTGATCAACGACCTCGCCTATTACGGCGTCTGGTCGACCCGGATGCTGGCGCCGGGCGGCGCCGCGCCGGGCGGCCATCCCGCGCTGTGGACGATCCTCGTTCCCGCCGGCGGCGCCGTGCTGATCGGCCTGATGGCCCGCTACGGCTCGGAGAAGATCCGCGGCCACGGCATCCCCGAGGCGATCGAGGCGATCCTGCTCGGCGGCGCCCGGCTCGACCTGCGGGTGGCGATCCTCAAGCCGATCTCGTCGGCGATCTCGATCGGCACCGGCGGCCCGTTCGGCGCCGAGGGGCCGATCATCATGACCGGCGGCGCCGCCGCCTCGCTGATGGCGCAGTGCTTCACCCTGACCGATGCCGAGCGCAAGACCCTGCTCGTCGCCGGCGCCTGCGCGGGCATGACGGCGGTTTTCGGCACCCCGGTCGCCGCCCTCCTGCTCGCGGTCGAACTCCTGCTGTTCGAGCTGAAGCCGCGCAGCATCATCCCCGTCGGCGTCGCCTGCATCACCGCCGCCATCCTCCGCCGCTTCTGCATGACGCCGGCGCCGCTGTTTCCCTATGCCGGCGGGGTGATCGTCGATCCGCTGCACGCCTTCGGCTGGCTCGGCCTCGGCCTCGCCGCCGGGCTCGGCTCCGCCCTGCTCACCGTGCTCGTCTACGCCGCCGAGGACGGGTTCGAGACACTGCCGATCCACTGGATGTGGTGGCCGGTGCTGGGCGGCCTCGTCGTCGGCATCGGCGGCGTGTTCGACCCGGCGGCCCTCGGCGTCGGCTATCCCGACATCGCGCGCCTGCTCGCCGGCACGCTCGCCGGCGGGGCCGCGATCCGTCTCGTCCTGGTCAAGGGCGTGATCTGGTCGGTGGCGCTGGGCTCGGGCACCTCGGGCGGCGTGCTGGCGCCGCTGCTGATCATCGGCGGCGCGCTCGGCGCCGTCCTCGCCCCCGTCATGCCGCACGCCGCGCCCGGCTTCTGGGCGGTGCTCGGCATGGCGGCGATGATGGGCGGCACCATGCGCGCCCCGCTGACCTCGACGCTGTTCGCCGTCGAACTCACCGGCAACCACCTCATCCTCCTGCCGGTGCTCGCCGCCAGCATGGCCAGCATGGCGGTGACCGTCCTGCTGATGAAGCGCTCGATCCTGACCGAGAAGATCGCCCGGCGCGGCCATCACCTCACCCGCGAATACAGCATCGACCCGCTGGCGGTGACCCGCATCCGCGACATCATGGCAACCGAGGTGGACACGCTGGCGGCGGACCTGCCGGTGGGGGCTGCGATCGAGCGCTTCCTCTCGCACGCGGCGGCCCACCGCGCCTTCCCGGTGACGGCGCCGGACGGCCTCGTGCTCGGCCTCGTCTCCCGCGCCGACATCCTCGACTGGATCGGCGACGAGGTGCGGCGCGACCTGCCCTTGCGCGCGATGATCGCCGGCCGCGAGGTGACGACCGCCGCGCCCGACGAGATGGCCGACACCATCGCGGTGCGGATGCTCACCCGGAACGCCCCGCGAATCCCCGTGGTCGACGCGGAAGGCCGCCTCCTCGGCATCGTCTCCCGCGCCGACCTGCTGCGCGTCCACCAGCGCGTCATGCTCGCCGAAACCCGCCGCGAGCGCTTTTTCCCCTTCCGCCGCCGCGCCGCCGCGAAGGAAGCGCAAAAGCCCGAGCCGCTCGCCGTGCCATGAGGCGCCCGCCGGATTGGCGCGCCGCCCCGACCCCGGCATAACGGCGGCGGACCATGAGGCCGGCCCCTCGATTCCGGCGGGAGCAAAGACATGCTGATCCTGAACCCCGATCCCGCCCACGGCGCGCCGCTGGACGCCGCCGACGCCGCGCTGCTCGGCGCCGACGCGGCCGATGAACTCGCCCGCTACCTCGCCCACCGCCCCGATCACCGCCCGACGCCGCTCATCGCCCTGCCTTGCCTCGCCGCGCGGCTCGGCGTCGCGGCACTCCACCTCAAGGACGAATCGACCCGCTTCGGCCTCGGCAGCTTCAAGGCGCTCGGCGGCGCCTACGCCGTGGTCCGCCTCGTGCTGGAGGAAGCCGCCCGCCGCCTCGGCCGCCCCGTCGGCTACGCCGACATGGCCGCGCCGGAGGTCCGCAACATCGCCGCCACCATGACCTTCGCCTGCGCGACCGACGGAAATCACGGCCGCTCGGTGGCGCAGGGGGCGGCGATGCTGGGCAGCCGCTGCGCGATCCTGGTGCACGCCGGCGTCAGCCCGGCGCGGGTGGCGGCGATCGCCGGCCTCGGCGCCGAGATCATCCGCGTCGACGGCACCTACGACGATTCGGTGGAAGAGGCCGCCCGCCTGTCCGCCGCGCGCGGCTGGACCGTCGTCTCCGACACGTCCTGGCCCGG
>NZ_AFPR01000045.1:0-1068 GCF_000219295.1 Acidiphilium sp. PM | reverse complement strand
GGCTCTATTCGCAATTCGTATTGATTTGGCGTAGAATGTTGGAAACGCTGAAGGATTGGGGCGATGGAGCGGAAAGAATTTCAGACGTGGCTGGCGGCGGTGGACAGCCTGAGCGAGGTGCAGAAGGCGGAAGCCGGGGCGATCCTGGCGGGTCGTCCGGCCGGGGAAGCCTCGTTGGCGGCGCTCGAACTGGGCGTCGGCGATGACCGGCGCTGCCCCCACTGCGGGACGCCCGGAGCGGTTGCCAATGGCAAGGCGCGGGGGATGCAGCGTTACCTCTGCCGGGCCTGCAAGCGAAGCTTTGGTGCACTGACGGGCACCAAGCTGTCTGGCCTGCACCACAAGGAGGTGTGGCTGCGGTTCGGCGAGAGCCTGGCTGACGGCGACACGGTGAAGGTATCGGCGGCGCGGTGTGGTGTCGCCGTCAGCACCGCCTTCCGGTGGCGGCATCGCTTCCTGGCGGCGATCAAAGCCGACGCCGGCAAGCTGCGGGGTATCGTCGAGGCCGACGAGACCTTTGTGCTGGCCAGCCGCAAGGGCGACCGGGTGTGGCAGCAGGCCAAGGCTGGCAAAGCCGTCCCCGGCCTGCCGGAGCGCAAGCCGCGCCAGCGCGGCGGCAAGGCGAAGAAGCGCGGCCTGTCCGACGAGCAGGTGCCGGTCCTGGTGGCGGCGGATCGTTCCGGCGCCACCGTCAGCGCGATGTTGCCGGCGGTCACCGCCGACGCCATCCGTGCGGTCCTCGCGCCGGTGCTGGACAAGGACGCTCTGCTGGTCACCGATGGCGGCACCAGCTATCCGCCATGCGCGGCGGCTTTGGGCGTCAGCCACGCGGCGCTCAATCAGTCGACCGGCGAGCGTGTCCGTGGCGAACTCCACATCCAGACCGTCAATAACCGCCATTCCCGCCTCAAGGATTTCCTGCGCACCCGCCGTGGTATCGCCACCCGCTACCTCGACAGCTATCTTCGCTGGTTTCACCTCATCGGCCTTCATCCCAACCCAACCCCGCGATACTGCCTCGCTGCCGCTATGGGAGCATAATTGTCAATACGAATCGCGAATAGAGCC
>NZ_AFPR01000046.1:0-2471 GCF_000219295.1 Acidiphilium sp. PM | reverse complement strand
GAACGCGGCCTCGCCGCGCAGGGCGGCGGCCTCGGCCTCGCGGGTGGCGGCGACGGCCTCGGTATCGACCACGAAGGGCGTTGTGGCCGGATCGATCCCCGCCGCCTCGAAGATCGGGGCGGTGCGCATCAGGTTGTGGGTGCGGGAGATCCAGACCGCGTCGTAGAAGCCGGGGCGCTCGGCGAGCAGGGCCGGCAGGGTCATGATCGAGCGGTCGTGCAGCACCTCGGCGGTTTCGGGCAGGTCGCCGAACTGGCTCATCAGGTCGTGCCGCGCGCCGTTCACCGGCAGGACCGAGACCTGCCAGCCGGCATCGGCGATGGCGTGCACCACGTCGTTGGCGCGGACGAAGCCGGAGCCGAGGCGGCGGAGCGGCACGGTATCCTCGAGGAACAGCAGCCGCCGTCCGGCGCCGTTGCGCGCGCGGGCGCGGATTTCGCCGCCCGGCGCCGGCGCCTGCTGGAAGTGCAGGAACGCCTTGTGCTTGCGGACGAAGACGCGGCGGTTGCGGCGCATCTGCTGCATCGCCGCCTCGGCGTTGCTCGAACTGCCGTATTCGAGGTGGTGGATGGTGACGTCCGGGTCGTAGACGACGCGGAAGCCGGCCTCGATCATCCGCACGCAGAGATCGACCTCCTCGTAATAGGCGGGGCGGAAGGCCTCGTCGAAGCCGCCGAGGCGGCGCACGAGATCGGTGCGGCAGAGCAGGAAGACGCCGGAGCAGAAATCGACGTCGCGGACGAAATTGGCCTCGGGGGCCAGCGGCGAGGCGTCGCGCAGGTAGCCCTGGGTCGAGCCGTCGGCCCAGACGATCGAGCCGGCTTCCTGCAGGCGGCCATGGGTGCGGATGACCTTGCCGCCGACGGCGCCGATATCGGGTGCCGAGGCGAGGCGGCGCAGGGCGGCGGCGATGGCGCCGAAGCCGAGTTCGACATCGTTGTTGAGGTAAAGCACCGCCGGGGCGCGGACCTCGCGCAGGCCGCGATTGCAGGCGAGCAGGAAGCCGGGATTGCCGGGCTCGCGGAGGATGGTCGCGCCGCGGACATAGGTCTCGATCCGGGCGGTGGCGTCGGTCGAGCCGTTGTCGATCAGGATGAGGTCGAGATCGCCGGGGAAGTTGGCGCGCAGGGAGGCGAGCGCCTGCATGGTCAGCTCGAATTTCTCGTGCAGCACCATGATGACCGAGAGCGTGGGCGGGGCGGACGGGGCGAAGTCGACCCGCAGGCGGGCGAACAGGGCGGACTGGTTGCGCGCGCGCAGTTCGAAGAGCTGGCGGGCGGCGCGTTCGGGCAGGTCCGGCACGCGCTCGGGCGGGCAGTGGTCGAGCCCCTCGCGCAGGCCGATCGTGCGCAGATGGGCGAAGGCGTCGCGCACCGCGCCGGCGGCGAGATCGTTGCGGACGCGGGGGTTGGTGTCGCGGTAGTAGATCAGGTCGATATCGGCGCGGGGGCGGCGTAGTTCGAGCGTGCCGTAGCGGACGAAGTGATGGTAGCCGCTGCGGAACACTCCGGCCTCGACGGCGGCGGCGATGTCGTCATAGGTGTCGAGATGGTAGCGCTCGGAGAATTCCGGCACCGGGTCGAAGCCGGCGGCCTCGCCGCGCGTGACGTAGTGGTGCAGCGCGTTGCGGGCGCGGCCCTCGGCGATGTCGTCGCGCGCGGATTCGTGCATCGCGGCGTACCAGGCGGGGTCGAAATAGGGCGAGGTGGCGCGTTCGGGCGTGTCGTCCCAGAGCGCGTAGAGATAGTGGACGAAGGGGCCCATGGACTCGAGCCGCGCCGCGCCCTCTCCCGCCGCCTCGACCTCGCGGCGGTAGAACGCGCTGTCGAACAGGAAATGGCAGATCCGCTGCTCGCGCTGGCCGGATTTCAGCCAGTGGTCGTAGCGGCCGAAGCAGCGGTGGCGGTCGAGATTCTCGAGCGACATGTCGGCGTGCAGGTCGCCGTAGAGCGTGTCGTCGAACAGCCAGTGCGGCGAGAGGCCGCGATGGCCGTACTGGCAGAAATGATCGAAGCCCGAGGCGTAGCCGCCCTCGGCGACCAGCGCCGCGATGTCGGGGTTGCTGGTGCGGTAGAAGCCTTCGTCGAAGAGCGGGCTCGGGCTGTGCCCCAGCCGGCCGCCAACGGCGAGGTAGTATTCGAGCAGGGCGGCCTCGTCGCGCCCGGCGGCGATGTCCGGATGGCGGAGGGCGTACCAGACCGGATCGAAGAGCGCCCAGGCGGGTCGTTGCTCGGCGGGGAGGCGCAATAGGAGATGGGCGGGCTGGGGCACCTGAAATGGTCTCGCGGCTGAAATGACGGATCGAAAATGGACGGCGAATGCAGGGCGACAGAACTGCAAAAACCGGTCGAGCGCAAGAACGGCTGAGAAACGGTTAGCGGATCAGCGGGTCGTGGCCGGAATCGGCGAGCGCGGCCCAGGCCGTGGGGGCGAGGGCGGGGACGGGATAATACAGGAACGGCTTCGCGCCG
>NZ_AFPR01000047.1:0-1669 GCF_000219295.1 Acidiphilium sp. PM | reverse complement strand
CACCAGCGTCGCCATCACCACCAACCTCAGCTTCAGCGAATGGGCCGCGGTCTTCGGCGACGCCAAGATGACCACCGCTCTCCTCGACCGCCTGACGCACCATTGCCACATCCTCGAAACAGGCAATGACAGCTTCCGGTTCAAGAACAGCTCAGTGCAGAAAATCCAAAAACGAAAGGAAAAAATCCGCCCTTGACCCCATCATGAAACACAAATCATAACCAATAGGCGGGTCAAATCTCGATGGAATTCCCGGGTCACTTCTCAGTGGAAATCAACACCAAACCGGTCTTCTTGAATCGAGCTGCAAACGCCGAAGCGATTGGCAGATGGTCGAGAGGGACTTGATCGCCACTGCCGAGCCGTAGGACGATTTCAAGCTCATAGGAGGTGAATTTCAGTTGACCATCCTGCCATGGTATGCGGTGCTCAATCCGGACATAGCCGTAGACGCTTTCGGCGCTCATCGCGATCTCCTCCATAGCGAAGGCATTTTAGCTCTGAACAGCGGCTTGTCACGACCACCATGATCGTCGACGGGCGGGTCGCGGCGATTGCCGCCACTGATCATCATTCCGACGAATAGGTGGTCATGCATGAGGCCGAGCGCGCTGTCCGCGTCGACGTGTTCGAACCAATTCGCCCGGGTATGTGCCGGCTTTCGACGCCCTCAGGCAAGGACATCATTCACAATATTTATGTCCATCATGACCACGGTAACTCCCGGCCACCGCTATGAACAGGCAACTTATCGAGGTTTCACTTGCCGATAGGCCTCAGCCAAATCCCGCGATAACAGCGGGCAGTATGATTCAGCTCCATCGCGTTCGCAGCCTGGTTCGCCAATTCATCAGATGTCCGTGTCAACGGGCATTTAGGACACTTGCTGATTCTGCCGTGCGGGCGTCGGACCGATGCATCTTTTTGTTGACGGATTGAAAATCTGTGGTTCCTTCTGGCTATGCAAGAGATCATCCAGCGTATGGTGAACGGCGGATCGCGTGGTCGGACTAGGCGCTCAGCCAGTCAGAATGACACACCCTCCTGCCCGAGGCTGCCGCCGAAAGATTTGTGCGCGCACGCATCTTCGAACGATGAGCGTCAAAAGAAATGGGACAGCTTGGTCGGAAAAATAGATCCTGCGGCGATCTGCATGCATGGGCGCATCAGGCTACTCGCGGGCCAGGCAATGGGGAAAAGCATGAAGACACTTACCGGTGCCAATCAAGGAACCGCTGACAAGCGTGCATCGAAAATGCCGTCGCGGTATTCCGACGCCCAGATTGAGGACATCTTGCTCATGGCGCGGTTTCTGGCTCCAGACGAACTCGATAAGGGTAACGATGCGCACAGAGAGGTCTGGTATGGCCCCGGTCGGCCTGACTGGTTCAACTCCGACACGGATTTCGTCGCTACACTCCGGCGTTCGATGCCTCCCGAGGAACTCGACCGCCATCTTGATGAGATGAAGGCGGCGATCTCCGGCGAGATGGCTGCGATGTGGGAGCGCGAAGGGAAACGTCAGCTCGCGAAGAAGCCCCGGCACGAGAGGAATCAGCAAGATAAACGGGAGCGACAGATTGGACGATGATGGCGTCGCGCGCACCACTGTTGACCGCGTTGAGTTCCGGTCGAACTCGTGCTCCACGACGGATGCGGTTCGCCGGAA
>NZ_AFPR01000048.1:0-12981 GCF_000219295.1 Acidiphilium sp. PM | reverse complement strand
TCCGTCTGGCTCTGACGTCCATCGCTTGCAGATGGATTCGTTTGGTATGAGACCCTTTAGGGTCTTGAGCCCCGGGCAAAGTTGTAGGCGTCGATCAAGTCGCGAAGGTGGCGGCGCAAAATATCATGTGACACTGCGCGTCATCGGCGAAGCCTACCGCTTCAGGCCTGGGACATCGACCACGCGCTCGCCGCAATCCACGCGCCGAGGCTTCCGTTCATCCTTGTCTGCGCGGGCTGCTTTGCGAAGGTTGGCCGGGTCACTTCGCTGTGGATGGGCGTGGAACGCAATCAGGCCTTGCTGCATTTTCAGTCGAAGATCGAGACTGCGCTGCGGCGGATCGTGCTGGCGCCGGAACACCGCCGCTACGCGCCTCACGTGACACTATTCAGTTCGCACTTTAGCGACAACCATGCGGTCTAGACTTTGGAGGTCGAATACTAACTCGGTGCCCGGCACCCGCGCCCTGACGAAAGTCGCCACCGTCAGAGCGGTGCCGCGGGTCCCGGAGACGAGTCGTAGGCACCCCAGACCGACTGGTCGAAGTTGACCATCGCCCCCGTCATCAATCCGGATTCGGCGCTGGAGAGGAAGGCAACCGCGCGCGCGACCTCGGTCGGGTCGATCAGCCGGCCGAAGGGTTGCTGCGCTGCGGCGTCGGCCAGCCAGTTCTCGCTGGCGCCGTGGAATTCGGTCTGAACCCGGTGTTCGCCATCGCTCGCCATCCAGCCGATATTCAGGCCGTTGACGCGGATTCGGTTGCGCAGGAGTGCATAGGCGGTGTTCTGCGTCAGGGTCGCCAGCGCGCCTTTCGAGGCGCAGTAGGCGGTAATGAAGGGCTGCCCAGCCTTCGCCGACATCGAGCAGATATTGACGATCGTGCCTTCGGTATTCTCTCGCCGCATGATCCGGATTGCATCCTGCATGAGAAAGAACGGTCCGCGGACGTTGACGGCGAACATGCGGTCAAACAGATCCGGGGAGGTATCGATGATGGTGCCGCGGTCGGTGATCGCAGCGGCGTTGACAAGGACATCGACCCGACCGAAAGCGGTGTCGGCCGCGGCGACGACCGCTCGGCAATCCTCGACCTGCCCGAGATCGGCTTGCACGAAGATTACCCGAGCGCCAGTGGCTTCAGATATTTCCCTTGCCCGCGCCTCACCCTTTTCACGCGAGCGGCCACAGGTGACCAACCCGGCGGCATCGCGCTCGGCGAATAGCCGGGCGATCGCCAAGCCAAGCCCTTGGGTGCCGCCGGAAACAATCGCGATTTTTCCCGACAATTGAGCCATCATCGGGTCTCCTGAATAGAATAGCCGGCGCGACGCAGCGCATCGGCGAGAGCGTCGTGGCCGATTTTCGCATAGCGCGCCGGCGGTGCCTTGGCCGGGTCTTGCTCGGCCTCGACGACGAACCAGCCTTCGTAACCGAAATCGGCAAGACGCTGGATGACCGGTCCGAAATCGATGGAGCCGTCGCCCGGCACGGTGAAGGCGCCAGCGAGGACCGCATCCAGAAAGGACTGCCGCGTACGGTCGAGCCCCGCGATCACTGGCTCTCGCACATCCTTAACGTGAACATGGCGGATTCGCCTGCCATGTTTCGTCAGCACGCGGAACATGTCGCCGCCGGCAAAGCGGAGATGCCCGGCATCGAAAAGCAGCCCGACGGCCTCGCCGGTATGGGCCATCAGCAGATTGATGTCGCGCTCGGTCTCGACCGCGGTGGCCATGTGATGGTGGAAGACGAGCGGAACGCCCTGTTCCGCACAGTATTCGGCAAAGCGAGTCAGGCGCCGCCCATAGGCGGGAAACGCATCCTCCGCTAACACACGGCGGCCGGCGAGCGGGGCGTTGCGGCGATTCTGCAGCGTGCCGGCCGTTTCGCCATAAACGAGACAGGAGGCACCGAGCTCTCGAAACAAGGCGAGTTGAGCGGCGGCCTGCTCACGCTCGGCTACGAGATCGTCGGGTGCGTCCAACACCGTTCCGGAATACCAGCCGCCGACGAGAGAAAGACCGAAAGCGCCCAGCTTTGCCCGCAGAGACGGAGCATCTCTTGGAAACTTGCCGCCATTTTCGACGCCAATGAAGCCGGCGGCACGACTCTCGGCGAGGCAGGTTTCGAGCGGCGTGTCGCCGCCGAGTTCCGGCAGGTCGTCATTGGTCCAGGCGATCGGGGCAATGGCCAGCTTGGCTTTCATTCAGAATCCTCCCATCCCGCGGCCTCGGCAAGCGACCTACGCGGCTTTAGAATTTTTATTGCCGATTATTTTATAGTGCAAGCTTTATTGCAATAATGCCGCCGCCGGAAGCGTCAGGTTCCTTCAGCGCGCCGGCGGCGCGGGCCGGCGGCACCGCGGCTGCGATCCTTCTCGGTGACGGTGGGGATACGTGGCATTTCATCTCGGCCGCGCTGAAGGATCGCCGCACTCGCCACCGCAAGGCATTGTACGAGGCACATCGGCGCCGCGAGCGTGCGCGCGAACGAGTATTCATCCTCCGGAACCGTGAAGAGCGCCTTTGCATCCTTGGCGATCGGCGACAGCTGGCTATCGGTAATAGCAATGACGGGCGTTCCGCTCGCGGCCGCGCGCTCGGAAATCGCCACCACCTCCTGCGCATAATGCCGGAAGGCGATGGCGACGAGCACGTCGCCGCGCGTCATTGTTTCCGCCATTTCCTGCGCGAGGCCGCCCGCCGGATCGAGCAGGACAACGCGGCGGTGCAGCATGGTCAGCAGGTAGCGCAGCAGCAGGGCGATGGGTTCGGAGCGGAGCTGGCCGGCGATGTAGATCGTGTCGGCCCCGGTGATCAAGCGGGCCGCTGCGGTGAGGGTGTCCTCGGGAACGCGTTCGAGCAGGTCCTGTAGGGCGGCTATGTCGCGCACTACAAGATCGCGCAGGTAACCGAGATTGCCGGAGCGCGCATGGCGGGACAGTTCGCCATCCAGGGCCTTGACCCGCTCGCGGAACCCCGGCGCCGCCGTGGCAAGCCGGGTCTGAAACACGGCTTGCAATTCCTTGAACCCGGAATAGCCGAATTCCTGGGCGAAACGGACCAGGCTGGAAGCATGGGTGTCACATCGCAGCGCGATGACACTGATCGATTCGAGCGCGACGACATTGGGATTTTGTGTGACGAAACGGGCGATTTTCTGAAATCCCGAAGAAAGGTTGGGATATTGCGCGGTGATGAGATTGACGATGCCCTCATAGTTCTCCGGCAGTCCGCTGCCGGACGTCGACTTACCCCTGACCATTCACCCACTCTCCGCTTCACTGGTTTCGTTTGCGACCGGACACCGATGCCCGTATGGGAAGACGGAATCGGTTTGGAATTTTTGTTGCAGATTATATTTTTCGGCAATATGTTTTCTGTGTCACACCATGAACACAATCGGCACAACAAGACGAGGAACCGCCTTCCGATGATCCGATCGATCCGCACGTGCCCGCCGCCCATGGCGCCTTCGTCCTGCCTCCATAGTCAGGGCATGCAGTACGGCGACGCAGTCCGGTCAGCTGCCACTATAGCGTGCGGATGCGGCATCGCAAGAAACGTTGCGATGACCGGTAGCCGGCAATGATCCCGAACAATGTGTTGCGCACATGGCGCGCGGGCGGGGCTGCGATCAATGGCTGGCTATCAATCGGCTGTCCATTCACTGCCGAGATCATGGCGGCGCAGGGATACGACTCGATCACGATCGACCTCCAGCACGGGTTGGTCGGCTACGAGGTGGCGACAACGATGCTGCAGGCGATGCGGGCTAGCGGTGTAACGCCACTTGTGCGCGTTCCATGGCTTGATCCGACCTGGATCATGAAGGCGCTGGACGCCGGCGCCTATGGCGTGATCTGCCCGATGGTGAACACGCGCGAGGATGCCGAGCGGCTGGTGTCCTATGTCCGTTATCCACCCGTCGGGACGCGCAGCTTCGGCCCAACCAGGGCGAATTTCTCCGCCGGCGCCGATTACGGGCGCGAGGCCGATCGGGAGATGATCTGCCTGGCGATGATCGAGACCGCCGAGGCCTTCGCCAATCTCGCCGAGATTGTGGCAACGCCCGGGCTCGATGGCGTCTATATCGGGCCGGCCGACCTCACGCTTGGCCTGACCGGACGGCGCTTTCCGACCGGATTTGACCGGGTGGAACCGGAACTCGTCGAGGCGATCGACACAATTCTGGACACGGCGCACCAGGCGGGCATCCGCGCCTGCCTGCACAATGGCTCGCCTGCCTATGCGGCGAAGGCGATCGGGTGGGGGTTCGATCTCGTCACCGTGTCGAACGATGTGCGGCTGCTGGCCGATGCCGCGCGCGCGAGCGTGGAGACGACACGGCGCCTCACCGCCGGCGCGGGAGAGTCCTGACATGCCGCATGTTCTTGTCGCCGGACGGATTCACGAGGCCGGGATCGATGCGCTGCGGGCGGCGGAGGGCATCACGCTGGACGTGGTCGATGAGGTTTCACTCGAGTCCTACGCGAAGCTGATCGTTCGGGCCGACGCAGTGCTGATTCGCACGCAACCGATGCCAGCGGAGGTGATTGCGACCGCACCTCAGCTACGCATCGTCTCTCGGCATGGGGTGGGGTATGATTCGGTCGATGTCCCGGCGCTGAACGCGCGCCGGATTCCGCTTTCCTTGGTTGGCGACGTCAATTCCCGCTCGGTGGCCGAACATGCGCTCATGATGATTCTCGCCCTCGCCCGCCGCCTGCCGGATTACGACCGGGCGACGCGGGCGGGCGAATGGCATCGCCGTGACAGCCGCGAGGCGGGAGACATCGCCGGCAAGAGCCTTCTGGTGATCGGCTTCGGCCGGATTGGTAGGATCGTGGCGAAGATGGCGCAGGCCTTCGAGATGCAGGTCATGGTGCGTGATCCGATGGCCGATCCGGCGGCAATCCGCGATGCCGGGGCCGTTCCGGCGGACGATCTGGGCGGGGCGCTGGCGGCAGCGGATTTCGTGTCGCTGCACATCCCGCGCGCGGGACAGGCCCCGGTAATCGGCGCGACCGAGCTCGCGCGGATGAAGCCTTCCGCCTTCCTGATCAACACGGCGCGGGGCGGGCTGGTGGATGACGCGGCACTCGATGAGGCGCTGCGCGCCGGCCGCCTCGCCGGCGCCGGGCTCGACGTGTTCACTGAGGAACCGCCACACCCGGGCCGGGGACTGCTCGACAACGAACGCGTGCTGCTGACGCCGCATGTGGCCGGACTGACGCAGGAATGCGCGATGCGGATGTCGCTCGCCGCAGCGCGCAACATTCTCGACCATTTCGCCGGGCGGCTCGACCCCGCGCTCGTCGTCAACCGCGCGGCGATCGGGTATGCGGCCGCGCCGGCCGGTGCATGAACCTGCCGCGCCGGCGCCGGCGCGGTCTCTCGAACCCGGGGCCGCGGCCCCAGAACCCGGAGTGTCTTCAATGTTGAGGGTTGCCGTTCTCGGCGCCGGCCGCATCGGCCGGATCCATGCCGCCAATGCCGCCGCCAACCGGCAGGCGAAGCTCGTTGCCATTGCCGATCCGTTCGGAAGCGCGGCGGAGGACCTCGCGCGGGAACTTGGCGGCGCCGCCTCGACCGATCCCGAAGCCGTGCTGGCGCGCGCAGATGTCGATGCCGTGGTGATCGGCACGCCGACCGACACGCATGTCGCGCTCATGCTCGCCGCGGTGCGCGCCGGCAAGGCCGTGCTGTGCGAGAAGCCGATCGATCTCGACATCGCCAAGGCGGATGCGGCGGTCGCCGAGGTCGAGCGGCTCGATGGACGGGTGATGCTGGCGTTCAACCGGCGCTTCGATCCGGCCTCGCAGGAACTGCGCCGCGCGATCGACGCCGGTGAAATCGGCGAGGTGCGGCAGGTGATCATCTCGAGCCGCGACCCGGCGCCGCCGCCGCGCGCCTATCTCGAACATTCCGGCGGGATTTTCCGGGACATGACGATCCATGATTTCGACATGGCGCGCTTCCTGCTCGGCGAGGAACCGGTGGAGGTGATGGCGACGGCGAGCCGGCTGATCGATCCGAACCTGGCGGAAATTGGCGACTTCGACACGGTGATGGTCAACCTGCGCACGGAGTCCGGCCGGCAGTGCCACATCAATTGCTGCCGCGCCGCCGTGTATGGCTATGACCAGCGCTTCGAGGTGTTCGGCTCGGCGGGGATGCTGATGAACGATAACCTGCGCCCGACCACGGTGCGGCGCTGGAGCAGTGCGGTGACCGACGCGCGCGAGCCGCTGCTGAACTTCTTTCTCGAACGCTATGCCGACGCCTATCGCACCGAGTTCGAGATGTTCCGCGCGGCAGTCGAAGCCGGCGCGCCGATGCCGGTGACCGCACGCGACGGCCGCCAGGCGCTGCGGCTTGCCGATTGCGCGCTGGAATCGGCGTTGACCGGCCGCGCGGTCCGGGTCTGAAGCCATGCGGGAAATCGGCATCGGTCTGATCGGCACCGGCTTCATGGGCAAGGCGCACGCAATAGCCTGGCGCGCCGCCGCCGGAATCCTGCCAGGTGCGCTACGTCCCGCCCTGCGCGTCGTCTGCGATGTCGATACAGGGGCAGCAGCCGCGGCGGCGGCGCAGTTCGGCTTCGCGCGGCATGAGAGCGACTGGCGGCGGGTGGTGGCTGCGCCGGATGTGGAGATCGTCTCAATCACCGCGCCGAACGCGTTCCACCGGGAGATGGCGCTGGAAGCGATCGCGGCGGGCAAGCATGTTCACTGCGAGAAGCCGATCGCGCCGGACGCGGCGACGGCGGAGGAGATGACGCGCGCCGCCGAGACCGCCGGCGTGGTGACCCAAGCCGGGTTCAATTACATCAAGAATCCACTGCTGAAACATGCACGGGCGATGATCGAGGCCGGGGAACTCGGCGAGATCACCGGGTTTCGCGGCATCCACGCCGAGGATTACATGGCCGACCCGGACCAGCCGCATAGCTGGCGCACCGATCCGTCCAACGGGGCCGGCGCGATCGCCGATATCGGCAGTCACATCATCGGCATGGCGCGCTACCTGCTGGGCCCGATCGCCGAAGTGAACGCAACACTTGAAACTGCGGTAAAGACGCGCCCTGTCGCACCGGGGGCAGCGGAGCGGCGGCCAGTTCTGGTGGACGATATCGCGCGGCTCACTCTGCGCTTCGCGCGCGGCTACGGTGGCTCGATCGAGGCAAACTGGGTGGCGACGGGGCGGAAGATGCAGCTCGGCTTCGAGATCAGCGGCTCGAAGGGGGGGCTGGTGTTTACCCAGGAGCGGCTGAACGAGCTGCTGTTCTGTCGCGCGGGGGGCGATTCGGCGCGGGCGGGTTTCACCCGGATCGAGACCGGGCCGGCTCACCCGCCTTACGGGCAGTTCTGCGTGGCGCCCGGGCATCAACTCGGCTTCAACGATCTCAAGACGATCGAAATGGCCGAGTTTCTCGATGCGATCGCCGGCGGCGCCCGACGGGGACCGGATTTCCGCGAGGCTTGGGAGGTGCAGAAAGTCGTCGATGCCGCCATCGAATCATCACGGACGGGAGGCTGGCGGGCGGTCAGCTGAACGAAAGCGGCCCGGGTCGGCGATCCGGGCCGCGCTGCGCCACGCCGAGGGCAGCGTCACTAGGTCGTCGGCAACACGAATTCGGCGTTGGCACACGGAGGCCAGTGGGCCTGCGGGGCCGTGGCCATCTTGAGCTTGATGTAAAAGCACGCGCTTCCGCGGCCGTGCACGTGGTGGTCGCCGCATAGCGAGACCTTCCAGCCGCCGAAGGAGTGGAACGCCATCGGCGTACCCGTGGCGTCAGTGAATAGTATCCAACTCCAACGTGGCGAGATGGTTTATGGCCCGGGTCATGATCTTGGCTCCAGACCTGAATTCGCGTTGAGGGCTGTCCAGGCATGGCGTCAGACCGACACCTTGAGACGCTGCGACGCGGCAGGGGCATCCAGGTTTCCGATCGCCGACCACTGAAGATCGCCTGCATAGCGCCAGGCCATGCGCCCAGCCTCATCGAGGGCGAACAGATGTAGCCAGCCGTTGTCAAACAGCGCCCGCACGTCAGCGTGCCGGCCAAGGATCTCCGACATCGCCTCACGCGGCGCCTCGATGCAGACCGACAGACGCAGCGGATCGTGCGCGTAACGCTCGCCGTCATGGACCGATTGCCAAGGCAGGCCGACGCGCAAGAGCCCGCCGTTACCCTCGACCACGCCGATCCCGCCGGTGACGTTGTGCAGGAGCTTGTTGCCGCCCCCGAACACGTCGGGCGCCACGGTCGAACCATAATATTGCAAGCTGATCCAGCTGGCCACGACGACCGGAGCTGTCAAGATCAACTCAAGAACGCTGAAGCTCTTGTCCTGCTTCCAGTCGTAATCATGCAGGAAGGCCCGGCCTCCCAGGCTTTTGCCGGCAGTGCGCCGGCGCGGAGCGGCGATGAAGGCTTGGCATCCCGCGAGCGCCCATTCCGGCCGGGTCTCGGACCAGTCGCGGCCCCTCTTGGGAAGAGAGGCATCGCTTGCGGCGCGGGGCAAGCGGAGGGCGCGCTCGGTTCGCGCAATCTTGCCCGCCGATGTGAGCCAGAGTCTCGCCTGCTCGAGGTCGCCCCTGTGGGCGGCGGAGGGATGATCATCGAGATAGAGGGTCACGTCGTCAGTCGTGGTATCGTGCAGGGCCGCCACGAAGTGCGTGTCGTCTGGAATCTCGATACCATTCCGCGAGAGTTCCCCTCTCACCTCCGCATCGTTCAGAAGCGACGCGAGCAGCCTGGCGTTGACCTCACCAGAATACCCGCCGCAGGCTCCGCAATGCAGCGCGCTGGCGTGAGGATTATTCACGACATTTGCGCCGTGACCCACGAACAGAACAAGCCGCGCGAAATCGCGCGTCAGGGACATCGCGCGCAGCACGGTCTCTGCAGTCTCAACCCGAGTCACCAGGTCAGGAGCGGGATCGAGTCGAGGCGACGGGTCGCTTGGCGGCGGGGAGACTTGCAATCCCAACGCATCCGTCAGGAGCTTGCCCACATAAACGGGACCGGTCGCCTCGACGAAGGCGAAGGAGGAGACTGCGGCGAGCTTGAACCGGCCCCAGGCGCGTCTTGCGCGCGTCTTTACACGCGTGGACTGATCCTTCGCGTGGGCATCCAGGCCGCCAGAGTACGACCTGAGTGCGGGATTGAGCAGAACAGGCAGCCGCCTTTCCTCGACGTCAGAGGCGAAGCGCCGGTGCGAGGTCGTCAGACCAAAAAAGCCCGCAAAGCCTATCGTCTGGATTCGGGGATCCATGCTCTCGAGCGCCCTGCGAAAGACCTCCGAGCGAACGTCGATGCAAAAGGCGGTCTGGAGCGCGGGCCGGTCATTGAGCGCGTGCGGTGAATGCTCCGCCAGCGTTTGGGCCAACGCGCGCTGGGCGGCATGTTCGGCAGCCGCCTGAAGGATGGCATCGATTGCAATATCGCGAGTCGGCTCAACAGGCGCCGCATGCGCCGTCCGGACGCCACGCCACGCGGCGGCGATCTCAGCATCATACTGCAGAAAGAGCGCTTCTTCCCAGATCAGCCGGATCGCGAGGAAGTCCGTGATCGTCTCGTCCGCGCCGCCCGCGAGCTCGGCCTGCCAAAGCTTGTAGCGGGCGTAGTGCGCCCATCCCCCAAGCGTCATGAGCATCTGATGGAAATAGGTTTCGGCCGCATCCGCAGGGAGGCCAAGCCGAGCAACGACCCGTTCGACTATCGCCAACGCGGTTTCTGGCGCCTCCGATACATTGAGGGCGAAGTCCCGAAGGCCGGCGATTTCGGGCGTGAGGTCGTGGGCGGCAACCGCCCTCCAGGCGGCGTAGGCGCGCTTCCCCTTCGGAGCAGCCCACAGCGCCTGTCCTTCGTCGAAATAGCCGGCGGCCCAGGCTCCGAAGCGTTCGGCGATGATACCCGGCCAATCGATGCCAGATGCGTACGCCGCGAGTTCGGCGATCGTCGGAAGGGCTTTCGGCGGCAGCGCTTCTGCGTTAGCTGCGGATTTGAGAGTCGATACATCGACCGAGAGCGAGCCGACCGGCGCGCTCGCTATCGCCGCCTCGAGATCAGCTTCGCTGATTACGCCGGCTGCGATCTTCTGAGCATACCAGCGCCGGGGCATGGTGACGCGAGCGCCAGCGACCCGAGCGAGCCGGGCGCCGACCTTGGCGAGTGGCTCCTCGGTTTGCCCCAGAAACGGATTGACCGCGACGCTCGACGCCAGAGGCCAGGCCGGCGGTATCGCCCGGGCGGCGCGATCCATGGCGATCGTCAATGCCTGAGGGTTGGGCCAGGATGAAGGAATTTTGTTGGTCATGGTCGTTCTTCCTGGTCGGTTAGGATGGGTTGCGCACAGACCAACCGCCGATTAGCCGGTCGAAGATCGCGTTGGCGTAGAACCCGTTCGAGAGATGCACTCGCAGCCCAGCGGCGGCGGGGTGATAGGCCCAGAGCGGAAACATGGCCTGCAAGACGGCAACGAGACCAAAGCTTGCGACCGTCAGTGCTATCAGCGCCCATTCCAGCGGACCGGGGTGCGGCGGCACCGGCAGGACATTCGCGGTGATCGAGATCGCCGACCACTGCAGAGCGAAGTAGCCGAATGAGGTCGCCACGGCATAGGCCACCGTGCGCTGAGTGAGCGCGCGGGGCGCCGCGTCAGCGAATCCTTGGGCCAGCATGTAAGCGACGCCGAAGATCAGAATCGCGCCGAGCGCGATCTCCTGAGGAGACTTGTGTTCGAAGCCGAAGCAAGCGCCGACGAAGACGTAGATGGCGAGCGCCGACAGAAAGGCGCGCGCCACGGCGCCAGCCTTCGGGATGGCGACCGGGCCCGGCCTGCGGATTGCAGCCACACGCTCAACGGCACCGCCGGAAGCGAGGAAGGAATGGGCCTTGTAGAGCGAATGCGCCACGATGTGCAGCAGCGCCAGGGGGAAGAGAGCCAGGCCGCACTCCAGGATCATGAATCCCATCTGGGCGACGGTAGACCAGGCGAGCGAAGTCTTGACCGCGGGCTG
Source organism: Acidiphilium sp. PM (assembly GCF_000219295.1). Lineage (NCBI taxonomy): Bacteria > Pseudomonadati > Pseudomonadota > Alphaproteobacteria > Acetobacterales > Acidocellaceae > Acidiphilium > Acidiphilium sp. PM. The sequence continues at coordinate 1,951 of NZ_AFPR01000048.1, read as the reverse complement.
CGTCAGCATGACCAGACTGCCGAAGAGCGCGCTGAATCCGCCGATCACGACGAGCGCCGCGAGCATGCCCGGCGCCAGCAGCATGACATCGGCAAAGCGGATCAACAAGAAGCCGCCGGCGTTGACGACACCGGCGTGGAGGAGCGCTGACACCGGCGTGGGCGTCTCCATGACTTCGGTAAGCCAGCCATGAACAGGAAACTGAGCCGACTTGAGCACGGCGGCGATCCCCAGAAGGCCCGCGGCGGCGATGGCTAGCCCTCCGCCCGAACCTGACCGCGCAGCCGCAAGGATAGCCCCTATGTCAAATGTTCCATACGCAGCGACCAGCAGGAAAGCGGCGCCCAGAAGCGCGGCATCGCCGAGTCGCGCTGTGATGAATTTCTTTCGCGCCGCGCGCTGCGCGGCAATCCGCTGCGGATAGAAGAGCAGAAGCCTGTGCAGGAAGAGGCTGGTGGCGATCCAGGCGATCACCAGTTGGAACAGGTTCCCGGCGGTGACCAGGAGCACCACAGATGCCAGCGTCAGGCAAAGCCAGCCGGTGAAAGCACCTTGGCGGGCCTCTCCGTCCAGGTAGGTCCGCGCATAACGGACGACGATCCAGCCGACGAAAGTGACTAAAACCAGCATGGACGCACTGACTGCATCAACTCGGGTACAGAGACCGACGCCTCGAAGCCCGACGACGGGACTGTCGCCCGCGCCCAAGAGTATCAGGCCGATCGCTGATGAGATCGCTGCAAGCAATGCGAGGAGCGAAGCGGCTTCAGCCAATGAGGGGGCCAGTTTGGGCCGACAACCACAATCGAGGAATCCGGTTGCTCCTGCGAGGAGCAACGGAACGGGCGCCGACATCGGCGCGAAAAATAGCTGCACGAAAATCCCCTTCAAAGGCAAAAACTGTTCGGGCAGGGTCGTACCCGATTATGAAATCCGGAAAAAATTCATTGTTTCTGCAAATTCATTCGTTTTAATAGAACGTTATGAGGGATCTGAACTACAATCACCTACGATACTTCTGGGCGGTGGCTCATGAGGGGAGCCTCACACGAGCAGCAGAGCTCATGAACCTGTCTCAATCGGCTCTTTCCGTTCAAATTCAGAAGCTCGAACATCAGATGGGGCATCCGCTTTTCGAGCGTGCGGGCAGAAAGCTCGTGCTGACGGAAGCCGGCCGGATCACGCTCGACTACGCCGACACGGTGTTCAAGACGGGTGACGAACTCATGAGCACCTTGCGCGGACGGCCCCTGGCCACCCGGCAGGTTCTTCGGGTCGGCGCGCTGACGACCCTGTCGCGGAATTTCCAACTTGAGTTCCTCCGACCGTTGGTCGGACGATCGGATGTCGAACTGATCGTTCGATCTGGAAACATCCGCGATCTGCTCGCCCAGTTGGAAGCCCACGCAGTCGATGTGGTTCTGGCAAACAGCGCTGCGCCGCGGGACGCGCGATCCTCGCTGCGTAATCATTTGCTCAACGAGCAGCCTGTCAGCCTGGTGGGCCGCCCGCGTCGAACCAGGCGCAAGTTCAGGTTTCCGGATGATCTAAAGTCGGAACCAATCCTCTTACCCAGCCTCGATAGCGATATACGTGTCGCGTTCGACCGCGTCCTCGAGTTGGCCGGGATCAGACCCACGATCCTCGCCGAGGTCGATGACATGGCAATGCTACGCTTGCTGGCTCGCGAGCGAGAGGGCGTGACCCTTGTGCCGCCGATCGTCGTTCGTGACGAACTGGATGCCGGCGTCCTCGTTGAGCACTGCCGGATACCAGAGGTTACGGAGACGTTCTATGCAATCATTCAGAAGCGCCGCTTTCCCAATCGGCTTCTGGGCGAACTATTAGATGCCGGTTAGGTCGAAAGGGTCGCGACAGCCGCAACGCCTTTTCCTTTAAGGGCGTTTTTTTGACCTGTTTGAATCGATGGGTGATTCCCGCTGACGTAGAA
>NZ_AFPR01000049.1:0-7735 GCF_000219295.1 Acidiphilium sp. PM | reverse complement strand
GGCGGGGAAGGCGCTCTCGTCAGCAATGACGGCGATCTCGGCGTGCAGCGAGCGGGCCTGCTCGGCGAGCAGGGCGGCGTTTCGCCCGGCGATCAGCGCACGGACCCGATAGTTTTCGGGATCCGCCTGCAGCAGGTCGATGGTCTGGGTGCCGACGCTGCCGGTCGAGCCGAGGATCGTGACTGTCTTCACCGCCATAGCGGTACCCCTCCCTGGGCAAGCAATGCAAGGACGGCGGCGACCGGGGCTGCGGCGAGCACGCCATCGAGCCGGTCGAACAGGCCGCCATGGCCGGGAATCGTGCGGCCGGAATCCTTGACGCCGAGCCGCCGCTTGAGCGCGCTTTCCGCAAGATCGCCCGCCTGCGAGACGATGCTGATGATGGCACCCGGCAGGATTGCGGCAGGGGACCTTGCCACGAGCAACCCGGCCGCGACACCGATCACGAGGCCGCCAACCGCGCCGCTCACCGTCTTGCCGGGCGAGATCGCCGGGGCGAGCTTCGGCCCGCCCGCCAGCCGGCCCACCGCATAGGCCCCGATATCGGTCATCCAGACGACGACAAGCAGGAACAGCACGTCGATGAGCCCGCCCGGCCGGTCGCGCAGCCAGGCCAGCGCCGCGCCGGGAACCGCAGCGTAAACGACACCGGCGAGCAGGAAGCGCGGCCGCGCGGCGGATACGATGTGACGGCTCAAACCAGCCCATTCCCACATCAGTCCGGCGAAAAGCAACACGAGCAGCACCGCCCAGACGAGACCGCCCCATGCCAGTGCACCGAGGGCAACCGGCACGAGAACGGCGGCGGACGCCGCGCGAAGGCCGAGATCGTGAAAGCGCCGGGACCTTTCGCCGGACGTCGGGGGGGACTCCGGCACGCTCATGGCCCTTCGCCGTCCGGCGGTGCGTCAGCCGGGCCAGGCCGGGCGCCGAAGCGGCGTTCCCGACGGGCATATTCGGCAATCGCGCGGCCAAGATTGGCGGCGCCGAAATCGGGCCACAGCGCATCGTCGAACACCAGTTCGGCATAAGCGGCCTGCCAGAGCAGGAAGTTGGACAGGCGCTGTTCGCCGCTGGTGCGGATCACAAGGTCGGGGTCGGGCATGCCGGCGGTGGAGAGATGGGCGGCGAAGATGGTCTCATCGACCGTCGTGGGATCGAGCGTTCCCGCCATGGCGGCCTCGGCGATGCGCCGCGCCGCCGTCGCGATCTCGGCGCGCGCGCCGTAGGATAGGGCGATCACCAGATTGAGCTTGCGGTTCGCCGCAGTACGGGCTTCGGCGTCGGCGAGTTCCGCCTTCAGCGAGGAACCGAAACGGTCACGCTCGCCGATGATGTGAAGCCGCACCCCGGCCTCGGCCAGTTCACGCAGTTCGGAGCGCAGGTAGTGGCGCAGCAGGAAGGTGAGATCGGTCACCTCCTCGACCGGCCGTCGCCAGTTTTCCGAGGAAAAGGCGAACAGCGTGAGCCATTCGACGCCGTGGCCGATCGCCGCCTCGATGGTCCGGCGCACGGCTTGCACCCCCTCGCGGTGTCCGGCCGCGCGGGGCAGGCCGTGCCGCGCGGCCCAGCGCCCGTTGCCGTCCATGATGATGGCAATGTGGCGCGGTACCGGCGGCGGTGGAACCGGAGGCGGGGCGGACATCGGGCCGCTCAGACCTGCCGGATGTCCTTCTCCTTCTCGACGAGCAGCTCGTCGATCTTCTTGATCGTCGCGTCGGTCAGTTTCTGAACGCGGTCGGCCCAGTCGCGCCCCTGATCCTCACCGATCTGGTGCTTCTTCTCGAACCCCTTGATCGTCTCCATGCCATCGCGGCGCACACCGCGCACGGCGACGCGCGCACCCTCGGCATATTTGCCGGCTGCGCGGGCGAGTTCGTTGCGGCGCTCCTCGGTCAGCAACGGCAGCGGCACGCGGATGAGCTGCCCGTCCGGCTGTGGGTTGAGGCCGAGCCCGCAGTCGCGGATGGCGGCGACCGTCGCATTGACCATGCCGCGATCCCAGACCTGAACGGTGAGCATGCGGCTTTCCGGCACCGCCACGGTGGCCACCTGGTTGAGCGGCATCAGCGTGCCATAGGCCTCGACCTTCACCGGATCGAGCAGGGCGGGGTTGGCGCGGCCGGTACGCAGGCCGGAAAATTCGCGCTTCAGCGTTTCCATCGCGCCGTCCATCCGGCGTTGCAGGTCGGCGAGAAGGGTATCGAGATCGGCGTCCATGGCGGGCTCCTAGCGCTGTTCCACGATGCGGGTGAACTTCCCCTCGCCCCGCATGACGCTGGCGAAGGCGCCCGGCGCGTGGATGTTGAAGACGATGATCGGCAGGTCGTTCTCGCGGGCGATGCTGATCGCCGCCGCATCCATCACCGAAAGGTCGCGGGCGAGAACCTCGTGATAGGTGAGTTCGGCGTAGCGCTCGGCGTCGGCCACCTTGCGCGGGTCGGCGGAATAGACGCCGTCGACCTGGGTGCCCTTGAGCAGCACATCGCACTTCATCTCGACGGCGCGCAGCGCCGCAGCGGTGTCGGTCGTGAAGAACGGGTTGCCGGTGCCGGCGGCAAAGATCACCACGCGGCCCTTTTCCATATGCCGTTCCGCGCGACGGCGGATATAGGGCTCGCAGACCGCGGACATCGGGATGGCCGACTGCACGCGGGTCGCCACCCCGCGCTTCTCGAGGGCCGACTGCATGGCGAGCGCGTTCATCACGGTGGCGAGCATGCCCATATAGTCGGCCTGGGCGCGGTCCATCCCGCCGGCGGCACCGGAAATGCCGCGGAAGATATTGCCGCCACCGATCACAAGACACACCTCGACGCGCATGGCGACGACATCGGCAATGTCCTGGGCAATGGCGGCCACGGTGTCCGTATCGAGCCCGTAGTCCCGCCTGCCCATCAGGGCCTCGCCGGAAACCTTGAGCAGGACGCGCCGGTAGCGCGTATGGTCAGTCTGGTCTTGCGCTGTCATGGGGGCGTTTCATCCGATTCCGCCGCAAGACGCAAGGCGGGGGGAAGCGGGCGGCACATTGTGCGCGGCGCCGTCGGCATGGCGGGCGAAGAGTTCGAACAGGCGGCGGGCCACCGGGCCCGGCGTGCCCTCGCCGACCGCCACGCCGTCGAGCCGGACCATCGGCTTCACGTAAGACGTCGCACTGGTCAGGAAGATCTCGCGCGCCGCGCGCAGTTCCGCCTCGGACAGGCCGCGCTCCTCGAAGCGGATGCCGGCCTCCTCCATCAGCGAAATCACCGCAGCCCGGGTGCAGCCGGGCAGGATGTGATGATCGAGGTGGCGGGTACGCAGCACCCCGTCTTCATCCACCGCCCACACGGTGGTGGATGACCCTTCCGTGACATTGCCGTCGCGGTCGATCAGGATCGCCTCATAGGCGCCGGCCTCGCGCGCCTTCTGCTTGGCAAGACAGTTGGGCAGCAGATTGACGGTCTTGATGTCGACCCGCCCCCAGCGGATGTCCGGCGCGGTGATGGCGGTACCGGTCCATGTGTCGATTTCGCGCGGGAAGGCCTTGCCATGACGCGCCGTGACCACCAGTGCGGGGGCGACATCGCGCGGGAAGGCGTGGTCGCGCCGGGCGACGCCGCGGCTGACCTGCATATAGACGATGCCCTCGCGGATTCGGTTGCGACGCACGACCTCGCGCAGCACGACGAGCAGCGCGCCATCCTCCATCGGCTTCGGGATGGCGAGTTCACGCAGCGAGCGGGCGAGCCGGGCGAGGTGCAGCCCGGTATCGACGAAGCGCCCGTCATGGACGTGGATGACTTCGTAGACGCCGTCGCCGAACTGGTATCCCCGGTCCTCGACATTCACCGAGGCCTCGCGCTGGGGTACGTAGCGTCCGTTGACATAGGCGATGCGGCTCATGGTTCGGGTGCCTTCATGATGATGGGAGTGGGCCGGCTTTCGCCGATGCCGAGCAGGGCGATGCCGAACAGCGCGGCAAGCACGCCGATCACGATCACCAGCAGGCGCAGCCGGTAGGAAACGAGGCCGCTCGCCAGCTTCGTGTCGGCGGCGACCAGGCCGGCTGCGCGGGCAAGCCCGGCCCGGTCGGGCGTGAGCGTGGCGAGCGTTTTCTGCGCGGTCACGCCGAGCAGCGGGCGAGCCTCAGCGAGCGCGGATTTCATCGCCGCCGGGTCGCCCGTGGCGGCGGCGCTGGCGATTGCCCGCTCCGCCAGGACGCCGCGCATGGCGGGGATCGGCGCCGCAAAGGTCGCGAACACACCGATCAGCGTGATCATCAGGAACGCGGTCAGCATCAAGCCGATCCGCTGGGCCGAAATCCGCATCCGCTCCGCCATCGATGTCACTCCTCGCCGATTTCCGATCCATGCGGCCCGCCAACCGCCGCGTCAATCGGGGCCGATCTGCGCCCCGACGGTTGACAGATGGCGCCATGCTTCCCATAAGCCGCCCCAACATCCTGAACAGCCCGAGAACCGTGTCATGAAAGTCCGTAATTCGCTTCGCTCCGCCAAGGCCCGCGACAAGAACTGCCGCGTCGTGCGCCGTCATGGCCGCGTCTACGTGATCAACAAGAAGAACCCGCGGATGAAGGCCCGCCAGGGCTGACCTGCCCCGCCGGTTCGCCGGCGCATCGCAGCGTGACGCAACGCCCGGACCGCGAGGTTCCGGGTGATTTCGTTCCGGGCAATCCTTGACCGCGTCCGGCGGGCTTCCTCTTTCCGTTTCCGCCGCACAGTATTATCTCACAGGCGGGTGAAGGGGAGAAAGCCGTCGTGATAGCCTTGCCGCAACCGAAAGCCGATGTCCTTGACCGGCGCGATGCCGTGCATGAGGGATTGCGCGCCCTGCTGCCCGCGCGCGCGGTGATCACCGACCCGTCACGTCTCAAACCGTACGAGACCGATGGGCTCTCCGCCTATCGCCAGATGCCACTCGCCGTCGTCCTGCCCGAAAGCACCGAGCAGGTCGCCACCGTGTTGCGCTTCTGCCACCAGAACGGGGTCCGCGTCGTCCCCCGCGGGGCTGGCACCTCGCTTGCCGGCGGCGCGCTGCCGCTGGCCGACGCCGTGGTGATCGGCATGATGCGGATGAACCGCATTCTCGACGTAAATTACGCCGACCGTTACGCCGTGGTGCAGGCCGGCGTCACCAATCTCGGCATCACCAAGGCCGTCGAGGCGGACGGATTCTTCTACGCCCCCGACCCGTCCAGCCAGCTCGCCTGCATGATCGGCGGCAATATCGGCATGAATTCGGGCGGCGCGCACTGCCTCAAATACGGCGTGACCGCCAACAACGTGCTCGGCATCAAGCTGGTCACCATCGAGGGCGAAATCCTCGAACTCGGCGGCGCGCATCTGGATACCGCCGGCTATGACTGGATGGGGATCGTCATCGGCAGCGAGGGCCAGCTCGGCATCGCCACCGAAATCACCGTGCGCCTGCTGCGCGCGCCGGAAGGCACAAGGGCGATGCTCGCGGCCTTCAAGTCGAACGAGATAGCCGGGCGCTGCGTCGATGCGATCATCGGCTCGGGCATCATTCCCGTGGCGCTGGAATTCATGGACCGTCCGGCGATCCACGCCTGCGAGGCCTTCGCCAAGGCCGGCTATCCGCTCGATGCCGAGGCCATGCTGATCATCGAGGTCGAGGGCTCCGTCGAGGAGCAGGACGCGCTGCTCGGCCGGATCCGGGAAATCTGCGGCCGGTTCGACCCGATCAGCCTCAAGGTATCGCAGTCGGCCGAGGAATCGGCGGCGATCTGGAAAGGGCGCAAGGGTGCGTTTGGCGCGATCGGGCGGATCAGCCCGGACTATCTCTGCATGGATGGCACCATCCCCACCAGCACACTGCCCGAGGTGCTACGCCGCATCGGCGAGATGAGCGAGCAATATGGGCTTGGCGTCGCCAACATCTTCCACGCCGGCGACGGCAACCTGCACCCGCTCATCATGTTCGACGCCAACAATCCCGAAAGCATGCACAAGGCCGAAGCCTTCGGCGCCGATATCCTCAAGCTCTGCGTCGAGGTCGGCGGCTGCCTGACCGGCGAGCATGGCGTCGGCGTCGAGAAGCGCGATCTGATGAACGTGCAGTTCACCGAAACCGAGCTCGACCAGCAGCGCCGGGTCAAGACCGCCTTCGACGCTGGCTGGCTGCTGAACACGGCGAAGGTGTTTCCGCTCAAGCCGGGCACGGACACGGCACCGGCGCCGATGCCGCACGCGGCATGATCGCCCCCTCCGACGAAGCCGGGTTGGTCGCGGCGATCGAGGCGGCGGCAGCTTCGCGCACCCCGCTGACCATCGAAGGGCTCGGCTCGAAGGCCGGGTTCGCCCGCCCGGTGCAGACGGCCGAAACCCTGTCCACCCGCAACCTCACCGGCATTCCGCTGCATGCGCCGCAGGAGCTCATCGTCTCCGCGCGCGCCGGCACCACCCTGGCCGCGCTCGAGGCGAAGCTGGCGGAAGCCGGCCAGCACCTGATCGCCGAGCCGCCGCATTACGCCTTTCTCGGCGCCGAGGCGCAGACGGTCGGCGGCATCATCGCGACCAATCTGTCCGGCCCGCGGCGGATCGCCTGGGGCGCGATGCGCGACCATGTGATGGGCATCCGCGCCGTCACCGGCCGGGCGGAGGTGATCCGCTCCGGCGGGCGCGTGCTGAAAAACGTCACCGGACTCGACCTCTGCAAGCTGTTCACCGGCTCCTACGGCACGCTCGGCGTGATGAGCGAGATCACGCTGAAGGTGCTCCCCGCACCGGAAGCAACCGGCACTGTGCTGCTGGCCGGGCTGGATGCGGCAACCGCCGTCAAGGCGCTGTCGGCGGCGCTCGGCTCGCCCTTCTCGGTGACGGGAGCCGCGCATTTGCCCGAAGGCGCCGCGGCGGCGCTGGGCCATGCGCGCCCGATCACCATTGCGCGGATCGAGGATTTCACCGACTCCGTTCACTACCGGATCGGCCGCCTCGCCGAAATCTGGGGTGCGTTCGGCATGGTCGAGCAGCTCGACACCTCGGCCAGCCTGGCGCTCTGGCGCACGGTGCGCGATGCCGCGCCGCTAGCCGTGCGCGAGGGTGATGCGGTCTGGCGCATTTCCGTGCGTCCATCCGCCGGCCCATCCATTCTCGAAGCGGCACAGGCCGCGGGACTCGATGGTTATCTCGACTGGGGCGGCGGTCTGGTGTTCCTGAGCGGGCCGGGAGATGAGGCGGCGCATGCCGCCATCGCCAACGCTGCGCGACGTGCTGGCGGTGAATGGTGGCTGTTGCGCGCCCCGGACGCGCTACGCCATAGCCCTGACGCCTTGCCGCGCGAGCCAGACGCGCTGGCCGCGATCCGCCGCCGTGTTACCGCCGCATTCGACCCGGCCGGAATTCTCAACCCCGGGCGGCTTCACGCCGCCTGAGCAGGAGCAGCGGGCGCCTTGCGCTCGAGGACGAAGACACATGCAAACCAATTTCACGCCCGACCAGCTGGCCGATCCCGACATCGCGGTGGCCGACCGGATCCTGCGCTCCTGCGTGCATTGCGGCTTCTGCACCGCGACCTGCCCGACCTTCGTGACCGTCGGCGACGAGGATGACAGTCCACGTGGCCGCATCTACATGATCAAGGACATGCTGGAGACCGGCGCGCCGGCCAGCGAACCCGTCGCCTTCCATCTCGACCGCTGCCTGTCATGCCTCTCGTGCATGACGACCTGCCCCTCCGGCGTCGATTACATGCACCTGATCGATCACGCCCG
>NZ_AFPR01000050.1:0-8343 GCF_000219295.1 Acidiphilium sp. PM | reverse complement strand
GATCGGCGAGCCCGGAACGCCGAGCTTCCGGTTCTGCGGCGATCCCGCGATGAACGGCAAGCCCTACTGCCAGCCGCATGCCGAGATCGCCTATGTGCGGGTGCGCGACCGCCGCGAGGACGTCGCCTGAGGTGTTTTGCCGCCGGAGATGAATTCCGGGCTTGCATGTCCGGCCCGCTTCACGCAGTGTTTGTCCTGCCCGCGCCGCGGGCATGAGGCACGCGCCTTCGGTCTGCTGTCTTGCGCCCCTGGCGGGCGTGCTGCGCTGCCGATCGTCGGTCGCAAGTGACGGGTCGACAGGAGCAGCGTCCGAAAATGAGCGAAGCCTACAAGAGCGCCCCCAACACCGGCGAGGCCGAGAGGCTGGCCAGGCGCGCTTCCGCGCTCGACGCCGATGCGGTGCGGGCTGCGTATCGGCGTTGGGCCGGGATCTACGACGGCGTGTTCGGCGCGGTTTCGGCGCCGGCCCGCCGCGCCGCGGTGGACGCGGTGAACAGGGCGCCGGGCACCGAGGTGCTGGAGGTGGGCGTGGGCACGGGCCTCGCGCTGCCGCACTACCGGCCGGAGAAGCGGATCACCGGCATCGACCTCTCGACCGACATGCTGGACCGCGCGCGGGCGCGGGTGAAGCGCGAAGGGCTGCGGAATGTCGAACAGCTGCTGGAACTCGACGCCGAGGCGACCGGGTTCGAGGACGGGCGGTTCGACATCGCGGTGGCGATGTTCGTCGCCTCCGTGGTGCCGAATCCGCGCCGCCTGGCGGCGGAACTCCGCCGTGTGGTCCGGCCGGGCGGGCTGATCCTGTTCGTCAACCATTTCGCCGCCGAGTCGGGCCCGATGGTGTGGATCGAGCGGGCGCTGGCGCCGGCCTCGCGGGCGCTGGGCTGGCACCCCGATTTCGCGATCGAGCGGCTGATACCCGCCGACCAGCGGGGGCGGCTGAGTGTGGCGCGGATGCGACCCTTCGGGCTTTTCAGGCTGATTTCGTTCCCCAATCCGCGGGGCGAGGGGAACCAGCCCGCTTTGTGACATCAGGTCTCTTGATCGAGGGGTGGGCCTGTTATATCCAGTTTGTTGAATGCGCGTGAAAGGGGCGTAATCGGCCCCGGCTGCGCTGTGACGTATTTTTATTTCAACTGACTTCGACGGCCGCGCCGAACGCGGTCCGAGTACACGGAACTGGCGGAGCTGATGAAACGATCCAACAAATATCTGTTCCTGGGCCTGGTCGGCTTCGCGGTTCTCGCCGCGGGCGCGCCGATGGCGCTTGCCGCCGCGAAGAATGCCGTCGGGTTTCCGGTGCATGCGCCGACGCCGTGGGAATGGTGGTTCCAGCCCGCCGCCAGCCCGATCCAGAAGAGCATCGACTGGCTCATGCAGTTCGTGCTCTGGATCATGGCGGGCGTGGTCGGGCTGGTGGGCCTGCTGCTGGCCATCGTGATCATCCGCTTCCGCGCCTCGAAGCACCCGGTGGCGACGACCACGACGCACAACACGCTGATCGAGGTGATCTGGACGGTGGTGCCGGCGTTGCTGCTGGTCGTGATCTTCGTGCCGTCGCTGAACCTGATCTACGAACAGTCGAACTACACGCACCGCTACATGACCGTGAAGGTCACCGGGCACCAGTGGTATTGGGAATACGACTATCCCGCCGCCAAGGGGGTCGATTTCACCTCGTACCCGATCCCCGACAACCAGATCAAACCCGGGCAGATCGCGCGGCTTTCGGCGGATCACCCGCTGGTGCTGCCGGCGAACGAGAAGATCGTCTTCAAGATCACCAGCGCCGACGTGCTGCACTCGTTCTTCATTCCCTCGCTCGGCGTGCAGCGCTACGCCATTCCCGGCCAGTACTGGCACCAGTGGACCAAGATCGACGCGCCGGGCATCTATTACGGCGAGTGCAACCAGATCTGCGGCATGAACCACGACAACATGCCGATCGAGATCGTCGCGCTTCCGCTGAAGCAGTTCAAGGCGTGGCTGGCCGAGGCGAAGGCCGACGCCGCGCAGGGCAATGTGCCGCCCGTGCGCAAATACGAGGTGCTGGCCATGGCCGATGCGGCGAAGAAGGCCGCATCGCGCGCGCAGGGGCACATCGCCCTGGCCAGCGCAACCACCGATGAAACGACGCGTTAATCTGTAGTCGGCGATCATCAGGAGCATATGACAATGTCCGCGACCGCACTGCACGATGCCCATGGCGAACATGCCCACCACCAGCCGGGATTCTTCCGGCGCTGGGTGATGAGCACGAACCACAAGGATATCGGCACGCTCTACATCACCTGGGCGATCATCGCCGCGATCGAGGGCGGCGTGCTCTCGATGATCATGCGCGCGCAGCTGGCCCATCCGAACAACACGATCATCACCTCGGGCCAGACCTGGAACGCGATCGTGACCGCGCACGGCCTGCTGATGATCTTCTTCTTCGTCATGCCCGCGCTGATCGGCGGTTTCGGCAACTGGATGGTGCCGATGATGATCGGCGCGCCGGACATGGCGTTCCCGCGCCTGAACAACATGAGCTTCTGGTTCCTGTTCATGGCGTTCATCTTCGTCAACCTGGGCCTGCTGGTCGGCGCCGGCTCCGGCGTGGGCTGGACGCTGTATCCGCCGCTGTCGGACATCACCTACCAGCCCGGGGTGGCCGTCGACTTCACGCTGTTCTCGCTGCATCTGGCCGGCATTTCCTCGCTGCTCGGCGCGATCAACTTCATCGCGACGATCCTGAACATGCGCGCGCCCGGCATGACGATGCACAAGATGCCGCTGTTCGTGTGGTCGATCCTGGTGACGGCGTTCCTGCTGCTGCTGGCCATTCCGGTGCTGGCCGGCGCGATCACCATGCTCATCATGGACCGCAATTTCGGCACCTCGTTCTTCGAGCCGGCGGGCGGCGGCGATCCGGTGCTGTTCCAGCACCTGTTCTGGTTCTTCGGCCATCCCGAAGTGTACATCATGATCCTGCCGGCCTTCGGCGTGATCAGCCACGTGGTCTCGACCTTCTCGAAGAAGCCGATCTTCGGCTATCTCGGCATGGTCTACGCGATGGTGGCGATCGGGTTCGTCGGCTTCGTGGTCTGGGCGCACCACATGTTCGTCTCGGGCATCTCGGTGGACAGCAAGGTCTATTTCGAGGCCGCGACCCTGGTGATCGCGGTGCCGACCGGCGTGAAGGTGTTCTCGTGGATCGCCACGATGTGGGGCGGGTCGATCGAGCTGAAGACGCCGATGCTGTGGGCGATCGGGTTCATCTTCATGTTCGTGCTCGGCGGCGCCACGGGCGTGGTGCTGGCGAATGCCGGCCTCGATACCGAGCTGCACAACACCTATTTCGTGATCGCCCACTTCCATTACGTGCTGTCGATGGGTTCGGTGTTCGCGATCTTTGCCGGCTTCTACTACTGGATCGGCAAGATGTATGGCCAGCCCTATCCCGAGGGCGCGGCGAAGCTGCATTTCTGGCTGTTCTTCATCGGGGTGAACCTGACCTTCTTCCCGCAGCACTTCCTCGGCCTCGCCGGCATGCCGCGCCGCTACCCGGACTATCCGGTGGCGTTCGCGGGGTGGAACTACGTCTCCTCCGTGGGGGCGCTGATCTCCGGCATCAGCACGCTGGTGTTCTTCTACATCCTGTTCAAGATCTTCACCGGGCGGCAGCAGCTGGCCGCCAACTACTGGGGTGAGGGCGCGACGACCCTCGAGTGGACGGTTCCCTCGCCGGCGCCGCACCACACCTTCGAGGATGTTCCGGTAATCCGCTGACGCGCGGGTTGCCACTGACGAAAGCGGGCGGGTGATGGTTCTCTCCGGCGGGGAGAACCATCCTCGTTCCCGCAAGGCAAAATCCGGATGCGAATCTTCGCGCCGGCTGGATTGATGGAATGAGCGATACGATCCTGCGCACCTCTGCCACCGCTGTCCCCGATACGGCGCTGCTCGACCAGTCGCTGCTCGGCGCGACGGCCGGCGACTGGCTCGCCCTGCTCAAGCCGCGGGTGCTCTACCTCGTGGTCTATACGGGCGCGGCCGGACTGCTCGTGGCGCCCGGCGGGATCAATCCCATCCTCGGCTTTGCCGCGATCCTCTGCATCGCCATGGCCGCCGGCGCGGCGGGGGCGATCAACATGTGGTATGATCGCGACATCGATGCCGTGATGCGGCGGACCGCCGGCCGGCCGATCCCGACCGGGCGGATTTCGCCGGATGGCGCGCTGGCCTACGGCGTTGCGCTTTCCGCATTGTCGGTGCTGTTGATGTGGCTCGCCACGAACCTGCTGGCCGCCGGGCTGCTGGCCGCCTCGATCGGGTTCTACGTGTTCATCTACACGATGTGGCTGAAGCGGCGGACGCCGCAGAATATCGTGATCGGGGGCGCGGCGGGGGCGTTTCCGCCGGTCATCGGCTGGGCCGCCGCGACCGGGCATGTCGGATTGCTGCCGGTGCTGCTGTTCGCGATCATCTTCTTCTGGACGCCGCCGCATTTCTGGGCCCTGTCGCTCTTCGCGTCGGCCGATTACCAGAAGGCGGGCGTGCCGATGCTGCCGGTGGTGGCCGGCCAGAAGGCCACGCGCCTCGCGGTGATGCGCTACACGCTGTGGCTGGTGCCGCTCTCGCTGCTGCCCTACGTGCTGCACCTCGCGGGCCCGGTCTATGGCGCGAGCGCCATGGTGCTGGGCCTTGCGTTCGTGTGGTATTCCTGGCGGGTGCTGCGCGACCGGCAGGATGAAAATGGCGTCAGCCTGACGCGGGACGCGCCGGCGAAGGCGGCGTTCAAGTTCTCGATCCTGTACCTTTTCCTGATCTTCGGCGCGCTCGTTCTGGACCATCTGGTATGACCGGGGTGGAACGGGCCAGCAGCAAGGACTGGAGCCGGGAGGAGCGGGCGGAATTCATCCGCCGGCGGCGGGGGCGGAACTGGGCGCTGCTCGCGGCGCTCGTCGCGCTCTGCGGCCTCATCTACGCGATTGCCGTCGTCAAGCTTTATCATGCCGGGCATATGTGGTGAAACGAATCATGGCCTTAGCGGCCGGCTTCTATCGGGAGAGAGTGTCTTATGAGTGCTGAGAGTCATACCGCCGAAGGGCAGATCGCGGGGCACGTGCCGCACCCGTATCACCTGGTAGAACCCAGCGTGTGGCCGCTGACGGGGGCGATGTCCGCCATCCTGATCGCGACCGGCATCATCTTCGTCGCGCATTTCAACGATTACTGGTTCCTCATTGCCGGCTTCATCGGCGCGGTCAGCACCATGTTCGTCTGGTGGCGCGACGTGGTGCGCGAAAGCCGCACGCCCGGCCTGCACAAGCTCGTCACCCAGATCGGCCTGCGCTACGGCATGGCGCTGTTCATCTCTTCCGAGGTGATGTTCTTCGTCTCCTTCTTCTGGGCCTATTTCAACTTCTTCTTCTTCCCGGCGCACCAGGGCTACATGCACCAGCCGGTCTGGCCGCCGGCGCATATCACCACGATCGACCCGTTCGCGGTGCCGCTGTTCAACACGATGGTGCTGCTGCTCTCCGGCACGACGATCACCTGGGCGCACCACGCGCTGATCGAGGGGGACCGCCGCGGGCTGATCCAGGGCCTCGGCTGCACCATCATTCTCGGCCTCGCCTTCCTCTGCGGCCAGACCTACGAATACACGCACTCGCCGTTCAACTTCTATCACGGCGGCATCTTCCCGTCGGTGTTCTTCATCGCGACCGGGTTCCATGGGTTCCACGTGATCGTCGGCACCAGCTTCCTGATCGTGAACTTCTTCCGCGCGCTGAAGAACCAGTTCACACAGAAACGGCATTTCGGCTTCGAGGCCGCCGCGTGGTACTGGCACTTCGTCGACGTGGTGTGGCTGTTCCTGTTCGTCTGCATCTACTACTTCGGCCGCAGCGCCATCACCGCCGCCTGACCGCATGACCGATCAGGCCTTGCCGCGCTCGCGCTGGCGGCGCCTGATCGGGATGGGGGCGATCAGCCTGTTCATGCTGGTCGCCCTGATCGCCCTCGGCGTCTGGCAGGTCCACCGGTGGCACTACAAGGACCGGATCCAGCGCGAGATTCATGCCGCTCAGCTACGGCCGCCGGTTCCGCTCTCCGCAAAACCCTCGCCCTATGAAAAGGTGGCGCTGACCGGGACCTGGGTTTCCGGCAAGGCGGCGTTCTATGGCGACCAGATCCGCAATTCGCCGACCGGCCCGCTGCGGGGCGGTCAACTGATCGTGCCGTTCCGCCGCGCGGATGGCGGGGTGGTGCTGGTCGATCTCGGCTGGGTGCGGGGGCGGGCGCCGAAGACGGTGCCGTTGCCCGCGGGGCCGGCGGTGGTTTCGGGCTATGTCCAGGCGCCGCAGCAATTCGGGCCGTTCGCCCCGAGCCCCGACCTTGCCCGGCTGGTTTTCTACAAGCTCGATCCGCGGGCCATCGGGGCGGCGCTCGGGTTTGCGGATGCAGCGCCGTTCACCCTGGTGATGATCGGGCCGAAGCCGGTCGCCGGCGGGCCGATTCCGGCGCCGAGCCTGCCGACGCCGCCGAACAATTCCGAGCAATACGCGCTCACCTGGTTCGGCCTCGCCTTTGTCGTCGTGCTCGAATATATTTTTTACATCCGAAAAGTGCTGCTGGAGACCGCGTGAACGACCTGAGCATCGAAGGGGCGGTGACCCCGTATCAGCGCCTGACGTCGCGGTTCGAGCGGCTGGCGATCATTGACGAGGCCAGCGCGATGCTGGGCTGGGACCAGGCGGCGGTGATGCCGGAAGGCGGCGCCGCGGCGCGGGGCGACCAGCTGGCAACACTCGCCGGCGTCGCCCATGGGATGCTGGCGGCGCCGGAGGTCGAGGAGGATCTCGCCGCCGCCGAAATCGCGCCGCCCGCCGATCCGGTCGAGCGGCGCAATCTCGCGCTGATGCGGCGGGCGTATCGGCGGGCGACGGCGGTGCCGGCCGATCTGGTCGAGGCCGTGGCCCGCGAAAGCGCGGCCTGCGAGACGGTGTGGCGCGGGGCGCGGCGGGATGCCGATTTCGCCGCCGTCCGCCCGAGGCTGGAGGTGCTGCTCGGGCTGATCCGCGAACAGGCGGCGGCACTGGGCGCGACGCTCGGCCTCTCGCCCTACGATGCGCTGATCGATTCCTACCAGCCGGGAATCACCGCGGCCGAAATCGAGCCGGTGTTCGACCGCTACGAGGCGTTCCTGCGGGACAATCTGGCAGCCGTCGAGGCACGGCAGGCGGGGCGGATGGCTGGCCTGCCGGGCACGCCGCCCTTCGCCGAGGCGGCGCAGGAGGCGCTGTGCCGCCGCCTCGCCGAGCGCGTCGGGCTCGATTTCCGGGGTGCGCGGCTGGACCGCTCGCTGCACCCGTTCTGCGGCGGCACGCCGACCGACATCCGGATCACCACGCGGTATGACGAGGCGGATTTCGCCTCCGCCCTGATGGGCGTGCTGCATGAATCCGGCCACGGGCTGTACGAGGCCGGATTGCCGCGCGCGCGCGCGCGCCAGCCCGTCGGCGCGGCCGCCGGCATGGCGGTGCATGAAAGCCAGTCGCTGATCGTGGAATTGCAGGCGGCGCGATCCGATCCGTTCCTGCGCTGGCTCGGCCCGCAACTCGCCGCCGCCTTCGGCCAGCCGCCGGCGGATTTCGCGCCGGACCGGCTGGCGGCGCGGCTGCGGCGGGTCGAGCGGAGTTTCATCCGCGTCGAGGCGGACGAGGTGACCTACCCGGCGCATGTGATCCTCCGCTTCCGGCTGGAGGCGGCGATGGTGGCCGGCGACCTCGCGGTTGCCGACCTGCCGGCGGCCTGGAACGACGGGATGCGCGCGCTGCTCGGCATCGTGCCGCCGGACGACGCCAGGGGCTGCCTGCAGGACATTCACTGGTACGTGGGGCTGTTCGGCTATTTTCCGTCCTACACGCTTGGCGCGATGGCCGCGGCGCAGCTGATGCAGGCGGCGCGGCGGGCGCGGCCGGACATCGACGCCGCCCTGGCGGAGGGCGATTTTGCCCCGCTGCGGGACTGGCTGCGCGCCAATGTCCACGGTCACGGCGCGCGCTATGGGTTCAACGAACTGTTGGTCGAGGCGACCGGCAAGCCGCTCGACCCCGCTTCGTTCGAGGCGCATCTGCGGGCGCGTTACCTGGCCTGAGGCCGCCCGCCGCCGGGCGGGTCAGGCGGCGACGCGCTTGAGGCCGGCCTTGAGCGAACGGCGGGAGGTCGCGAGATGAACCGCCATGGCAAGCTCGGCCTTTTCCATCGCACCGGACCGCAGGGCGATGAGCACCGTCATGTGTTCGGCGATGGCGACGCGGGTGCGTTCGACCTCGTAGTTCCGGTCCCACT
>NZ_AFPR01000051.1:0-1991 GCF_000219295.1 Acidiphilium sp. PM | reverse complement strand
TTCTCTTCATCTAACAGGCTCACGGCTTCCAGCCAGTCCATAATATCTGACGTGGCATCAGCCTCTGCGATCAGTCGCGCCTGGCGCTTTACCTCGAATCTGAACTCGGTCGTCGCTGTATCGACTTTTGCGAGGTCAACAGCGCGGCACAGATGCTTGCGGCGTTTCCGCCGGCGCCGTAGGAAACGAGAGGCGCGGGTCACTGTACCATTCCTTGTCAGCGTGCCACTGTTGTCAGCCTAGCAGTTCACATTCACCATGACGGATCGGCTCCTTTGCAACTGCTTACCCCCGCATCGAGAGACGTCAACAAGATTTCGCTGTGTGCCGGCGCGTGGCTGAAGAAGTTCCTGTGGAAGGGACGTGGCGAAGCGTCATGCGTACCAAAGGATACGGAAAACATCGGGATAGATCGTCTTGACTTTGGTGTTGAGCATCAAAAACCGCTCAACGAGTCGTCGGCGGTCTTCGATGTCGCTTGAGATCGCGGCACTATGGTCGCGGAAAACCCATGGAAAATAAGCCGGCTGCGCGACAGTCTCGTCGTTGACCTGAATTTCGTTTGCACGCAGACCAAGGCGCATCCCTTCGGTGCCCGTGAGCCGTTCAAAATCCATGTGGAGCAGGTTTGCTGACTGCCAAACGTACAAGGCCTTCTCCGTCAAGAGGCCGCGCAGACCGGTTACCTCCGCGTCACTGGCCTTTCTCAGTGCCGTCACGAATTCGACGCTAGAGGGATCGAGCCAGACACGGCATGGCATGCCACCGCGCTCGGTCAGCTCCGCAAACTTTGGCGTCTCGGAGAGGAAGTGAACGACCGGTTTGACGTCCGTGATCATCCCGACAAGAGCATCAGGCTTCGCGTTTTGGCCAAGGTGGTTGGCCCGCTTTAGTCGGGTGACTGGAGATAGGCGGCTGGAATATTGAGCGCTCTGCCCGAGCCTTCTTCAGCGCGTTCACTATATCCCTGGAATTCAAGGCGGCCGCCGCGTCACCGCCACCCAGCAACTCGTCCGGGATCGCCGGCCCTATCCGTCGCGTCATATGGGGCTTCCTTTCTACCCATCATGCCACTCACACGCGAAATTCCCGATAGTGCCCAACCCTCGCGTAGCGACAATGCTTGACCGACATGTTCTTCGATGGAACCGCCTTCGACATGTTCACTCGCCTTCGTCCGCGGCGACATGGCTGCAGTACGGCTATTGTGCAAGCTTTGACCATTCAATGACAACTCCGATGAATAAAAATTACGGGAACAAAGAGCCTATAGGCAAGCGATGATCATCATCCCCCATAATTTTTATCTCAACCAATTGCCCATCAGTAAATTTTGCCTTGTAATAATGGTGTTTATTTATAGGCCTCAGAACAGTTTTATTATTTTCATCGGGTTCGTGGCCGATAATTTCGTATCCACTAAAGGTAAAAATGCCATGGAAATTTGTATCTTCCGTTTCTTTAATAAATCGAAAAGGACTGAGAAGTGATTTAGCTAACCTTGTATATTCATCTTGATCAGGGCTTTCATCCTCCTTGGGAGGCTCAATTTTGTCAAATACCTTTCTTTCTACAATTAAGCGGCCCGATTTGGCGATCACATACCTATCAAAAAAGAGAGGTTCGAGATCCTTCGTTTCGAATTCACCCTCATACCCATCAGGAAGCGGCACTTCGCATAGAACGTAATTAAACATGCCAATCTTTCACACTTTCTTGGGAAAACGCATTCGTACGTCCCGCCATGAACAGATCCATCGCGAGTTTCAGGATCCGTTCGCCCGAGTAAATTCGCTGCGTCCAGCGCGGCGGAATGGCGCTCAGCCCCCATGTCGCCCCGGCGATCTGTCCGGCAACTGCTGCGATGGTATCGGCATCACCGCCCAGATTGACGGCCCGAAGAATTACGCTTTCGAAGTCATCTCCTTGGGTAAATGACCAAAGCGCAGCCTGGAGCGTGTTTACGACGTACCCGGTCGATTCGACGGACG
>NZ_AFPR01000052.1:0-2106 GCF_000219295.1 Acidiphilium sp. PM | reverse complement strand
CGCGCTCGACGGTGAGCGCCGGCAGCGCGGTGGCCGATGCCGGAGCCGCCCTGCGCGCGCGGCTGCTCGCCCTCGCCGGGCTGCGCGCCAATGAAGCACCGGAGGACCTCGCCATCGCCGGCGGCGCCATCCTCCGGCGCGACGGCTCCCCGGTGATGACCCTCGCCGAGGCGGTGGCGGCTTCTGGCGGCGAGATCGCCGTTACCGGGGTCAAACCCGTCGCCGCGACCTTCCCCTCCGGCTGCCATATCGCCGAGGTGGAGATCGACCGCGAGACCGGGCTGGTCCGGCTCACGCGCTACGTCGCCGCCGATGATTCCGGCGTGCTGGTCAATCCCGTCGTCGCCGAGGGGCAGATCCATGGCGGCATCGTCCAGGGCGTGGGCGGCGTGCTGGGCGAGGGGATGCGCTACGATGCCGCCGGCCAGCCGCTGACCGGCAGTTTCATGGACTACACGATGCCGCGGGCGGCCGACGTGCCCGGTTTCGTCACCCTCGACCTGCCGACGCCCTCGCCCAACAATCCGCTCGGCGCCAAGGGGCTGGGCGAGGCGGGGACGACCGGCGCGCTGCCGGCGGTCGCCAATGCGGTGGCGGACGCGCTGCGCCAGATCGGCGCCGCCCTGCCGCCGCTGCCCTGCACCCCGCTGCGGGTCTGGGAGGCGATCCGCGCGGCGGAATTTTGACCCCGCTCAGATCGCCGCGGCGTGCCGCCCCGCCTGGCCGAGCCAGGCGTCGAAGGCGGCGGCGGCATGGCGCAGGAAGGGCCGCCCGGCCTCGGTGATGCTGATGCGGCTGCCCTCGCGGTGCAGGAATCCGTCGGCTTCCAGCGGGGCGAGAGACTCGCATTCGCGGGCGAAGCGGGCGGAATCGGCGCCGAAGGCGGCGAGATCGACTTCGAGGTCGCACATCAGCCGCTCGATGATCGCCCCGCGCAGCCGGTCCTCGTCGTCCAGCGCCAGCCCCTTGGCGGTGGCGAGCGCGCCGGCTTCGATGGCGGCGAGGTAGGGCTGGGTGCCGACGGCGTTCTGCGCGTAGCCCTGCGGCAGGAACGAGATCGCCGAGGCGCCGAGGCCGATCAGCAGGTCGGAGGGGTCGACGGTATAGCCCTGGAAGTTGCGCCGCAGCGCCCCGGTGCCGGCGGCGCGCGCCATCGCGTCCTCGGGCCTTGCGAAATGGTCGAGCCCGATCCGCCGGTAGCCGGCCGCGACCAGAAGCTCGGCGGCGCGCTGTTGCTGGGCGAAGCGCGCCGCGACATCCGGCAGGGCGCGCTCGGCGATCACCTGCTGGCGCTTGCGCGTCCACGGCACATGGGCATAGCCGTAGAGCGCGATGCGGTCCGGCCCGAGGGCGAGCACCTCGCCGATCGTCGCCTCCAGCGAGTCGATGGTCTGGAACGGCAGGCCATAGACGAGGTCGAAATTCACCGAGGCGATGCCCGCCGCCCGCGCCGCATCGGCGGCGGCTTTGGTCTGGGCCACGCTCTGGTGCCGCCCGATCGCCGCCTGCACCGCGGGCGCGAAATCCTGCACCCCGAGGCTGACGCGGGTGACGGCGAGATCGCGCAGCAGCGCCGTGGCGTCGTCGGGCAGGGTGCGCGGGTCGATCTCGATGGCGATTTCGGTCGTGTCATCCAGCGCGAAATGGCGGGCGAGCGCCGCATGCACGGCGCGCAGCAGTGGTGCGGGCAGGGCGGTCGGCGTGCCGCCGCCCCAATGGATCTGTCCAGCCGGCAGGCGATGGCCGATCGCGGCGGCGACGCGGCCGATCTCGGTCTCCAGCGCCGCCGCGTAGCGTTCCAGCGCGCCGACGCTGTGCACCGCGCTGGTGGTGCAGCCGCAGAACCAGCACATGGTGCGGCAGAACGGCACATGCAGGTAGAGCGAGGCGCGGGCGCCGGGCGGAATGGCGGCAAGCCAGAGGGCATGGTCCTTCGCCCCGGTCGCGGCGGAGAAATGCGGCGCGGTCGGATAGCTGGTGTAGCGGGGCAGCGGGCGGTCGTAGCGCGCGAGAAGGGCCTGTTCCATGCCTCATCTCTGGGCCGCCGGGGCCGCCGCGTCGTTGATCGAGATCAAGCGGCGCGGCGGCGCTTCCTCAGGCGGCGCC
>NZ_AFPR01000053.1:0-9843 GCF_000219295.1 Acidiphilium sp. PM | reverse complement strand
ATCGTCTGGTTCGGCAAACGGATTGTCGCTCATGCCACCCTCTTCAGCCGCGGATCGCCCAGAGTTCGAGTTTCAGCCCCGGAAATTCGCCGGATACGTGCAGTGCGAACGCGCCTGAATTCTGCATCTGCTGCCAGTGCGGACTGCCGCGATCGAGCTCGAAATAGGTGGCGCCGGCATAGAAAGGGATCTGCCGGGGCGCCACCGGGAGCGGCCGCACCGAGATGCCGGGCAGCGCGACGTTGACCAGTTCGCGGATATGCTCGACGGCGCCGATCTTCACCTGCGCGGGGAACAGCCGGCGCAGGGTCTCGGCCGGCACGTCGGCCTGCACGGTCAGGACGAAATTCGCGGCGCGCAGGATGCTGCGGTCGACGATCGGGCCGACATGAACGCCGTGGCGCCGCTCCTGCAGCGGGATCGGCACGGCGTTCTGTTCGATGACCGCGGAAAGGGCCCGCCGCAGATCGGCGACGACCGGCGCGAAGCTGCGTTGCAGATCGTCGTGCCGGTAACCGGGATAGGCGGTGGGCCGGCGGCTGCCCTCGATGAAGGTGGCGAACTCGCCGGCCATCGAGACGAAGGCGGAATAGAGGGTCTCCGGATGGATCACGGCGGCGTCGGCCCAGTGCTGAAGCATCGCCTGCCAGCGGTTGATCGCCTGGAGCAGCATGAAATCCTGCACCTCGGCGACGCCGCGCGTGCCCGGCGCGTTGAGCCGGGCGGCGAGCGCCTCGCCACGCTGGTGGATCATGCCGGAGAATTCGGCGATCAGCCCGGCGAGCGGCGGCGCCGCGTGACAGACCAGCGCCGGCGGGATCCAGCGGTCATCCAGCGTCACGCGCCGGTCGGCCGAAACCTCGACGATCCGCGCGACCGGCAGGCAGAGGAAGCCGGCGCGGTCCTCGCTGTCGAGGAGATAGCGCAGGCGCAGCCGGGCGATCAGCAGCTCCGCCGGCTCGGGCGAGGCGGAATGCGTGTCGTAGGCCTCGAAGCGGGCGGCGCCGTAGCGTCCCTCGGTGCTGCCGTCTTCCGCGGCGATCTCGGCGGCGCCGGGCTGGCGCACCGGCAGCGCGAGGTGAAGCAGCATGTTGCGCGTGTTCTCGGGCACCTCGAACGGCGGCGGATGATCGGCCTCGCCCGGCAGGGAGAAGCAGGTTCCGTCCTCGAACACGCCTTCAGCCTCGGCCAGGGCGAAACGGCCGGTGCCGAGCAGTTCCCGGTTGACCGCGAGACGGGAGATTCCCCACGGATAGGGCCGCAGCGCCGCCACCCGGCCGCGCACCTGGGCTTCGAGCCAACGGTCCTGTTGCTGGAAATGCTGCGAGCGCAGGAACATGCCTTCCTGCCAGACGACCCTGTTGGTCCAGCTCATCGACGTTCAGCCCTTCGGTTTGGTTGGGACGAGCTTGGCGTCCAATCCGTCGATCCGCAAGGTCAGCGCGTTCGTTTCATGCGCCTTCACCGGCGCGACGAGGCGCCATGTCGCCCGGTCGATCGCCCGGAAGAACACGGCGATGCCGATCGACTGCGCCTGATCCGGCAATTTGTGCGTCAGCTTCACCGTGGCGCCGGGCGCGACGATCGTCTGCTCCGACGGACCGGCGAGGTCGCTGCCGAGCAGCGACGTGGCCTTGCCGAGCAACGAATACGGGTCGGCGGCATTGAACTTGCCGGCGGTGACCAGCGGGTAGACCCGCACGGCCACCGGCTCGGCAGTGCCCGAGGCATCGGGGTTCTGGTTGGCCCCGCCCGTGATGGTCAGCGACAGCACCGCCGGCGGCTTCGGCGGCGGCGTGCCGCAGCCGGCAAGGAGGACAGGAAGTGCGAGGATGATCGAACGGCGCTTCACGTTTCACTGGCCTCCGCATCCGACAGGGCGCGCTCGTAGGCGCGGGCAAAGGTCTTGCCGAAGACGTTGTCGAAATCGTCGGCAAGGGCCGCGCTGAGCTGGCCATACAATGTTTCATAGGCCTCGAAGGCGCGCGCCTTGCGCTGGGCCGGCAGCAGCGCGCGCGCCGATTCGGCCTCCGCCCGCAGCGGCGCGGGATCGAGCCGGGCGAACAGGGCGCGCACCGCGGCCTGCATGCCGCTCATCACCGCGATCTCGTGCAGGCGGATATCGCGCAGCGCGTCCCGCACCGCCTCCTCGGCCTGCAGGTCGCTGGTGCGGCGGCCGAGGCCGATCAGCGCGGCCATCGCATCGTCGTCATCCGCCGAGAATTTGAGCGGGTTGTTGCCGCGCGCGCGGATCATCGTCTGTTCGATCCGGAATTCGCCCTTGATCGCGGCGCGGGCGATCATCACCTGGCGCAGCCCGCCCACCATGGCGCGGAACAGACCGGCGAGGCGACGCATCAGCAGTTCCGGATCCGCCGGCGGCGGCAGCCCGTCCATGCCCGCGGCCTCGAGAAAGACCCTGAGCAGATCGCCGCCGGGCGCACCGGCCGGTACGGGGGCGGGCGGCAGGGGAGCGGGCGGCGCCGGAGCAGCCGGTGGAGGCGGCTGGATCTCGGCGGGCGGCGGCAGCGGCGAAGGCGCCGTCCATGCCGGGCCGGCCGACGCCGTGTTGGCGCCGGGTTCGAGGCCCAGATCCCAGTCATCGGGCAGAAGTTTCGGCGCCATCGGCGCGGGGCGGAAGACGTCGTTCTGCGCCGGCGAGTGGTCGGGCACCGGCGTCGGGCCGAACAGGGCATCGTCATCCGGCAGGCCGGCAAAGTCGTCGGGCATCGAAATCGAATTGCCGCCGCCGAACCACTCGTCGGATACGGGAGAGGAGGCGGGTGCCGCGGGCTTGGCGAACGGGTCCTCGCCGAACGGATCGGCGAAGGGGTCCGGCCGGGTCGCGGGCGCGGCGCCGAAACCACCGCCGTATCCCGCATCCCCGAAGCCGCGCTCGACGAGACGGGCTTCGATTTCGTAGCTGCCCAGCCGGATCCGGTCGCCGTCGCTCAGCGCGTGAACGCGGCCGGCGCCAAGCGGCTCGATGTCCTGATTGACGAATGTGCCGTTGGTGCTGGTATCGGCGATCTGCCAGGCGCCGGCACGCCAGGCGATCACGCAATGCCGCTTGGACAGCACGCGATCGGGATCGGTGAGCACCCAGTCATTGTCCGGACCGCGGCCGATGCGGAATTCCCCGCCCTCGATGCTGCGGGTTTCCGGCGGGGCGGCATCCGGGCAGCGGAGCACGCTGAGGGTGAGGGTCATTGTTCGGCCTCCGGCGGCAGTCGGCCGACGCCGCCGGCGGCGATCTCACGGGCCGAACGAAGGAAGAGCGCGAGACGGGCCGGGCCGCGCTGCGCGTCCCCGCGCACGGCGGCAAGGGCAACGGCACCGGCCACGGCCACGCCGGTCAGATGCGCAGGCGGCGGCACCGGCGGCTGGTCGGGCGGGGAAATGCTCGGGCCGGACCAGAAGGCGGCGACCGCCGCCCAGGCCTCCGGCGTCTGGAACCCGATCGCTTCCGCCCTGCTCATCGCGGCGCGGCGCCCCTCCTCGTTCTGCTGACGAACCCAAAGCTCGACCGCATCGAGGGTGGCGCGCCCGGTCTCCGCGAGGTCCGCGGGAGCGGTGTGCCGCGCGCACATCGCCGCCCACCAGACCGCCTCGCGCCGCGGCAGCGCATGGGCGAAGCACCGCGTCGCCTCCACCAGGAAGCCGGCTCCCTCCAGCGCGTCGATCAGGGCGGGCACGGTGGCCGCGCCGCCGGCAGCCGCCAGCGCTTCCTCGCCAAGGGCTGCATGGGCGAGTACGGTCTCACGCACGGCTGCCTGTATCTTGTCCATCTTCCGTGCATCCACCTCAGTTCACCATGATGATCCCGCCCTGGAGTTTCAGCATCCCCGAGCCGGAATGCTGCGCAATCGCGCCGCTCGTCGACAGCTCGGCCTGGGCATTGATCTTGATGAGGGTGCCGGAGAGCGTGATGCCCGTCATGTCGATCTTGATGCTGTTTCCGCCCACTTTCAGCGTGATCGACTCCATCGACTCATAGGTGACGGCCCCGGTCACGGATACGGATTGCTGCCCCTGCACCGACACGCTCTGCTTGCCCTTGACCGTGACGGACTGGTTGCCATCGACCGTCTCGGAATGGTCCTGCTTGACCTCGAAGGTACGATTTCCTTTCACCGTCTCGGTCTGGTTGCCGTCCACGGTGATCGCCTCGTCCTTCTTGACGGTCACCGTGCGGTTGTTGCCGATCGTGCGGGTTTCATCATGCTCGACCTCGACCGTATAAT
This sequence comes from Acidiphilium sp. PM, assembly GCF_000219295.1. Classification (NCBI taxonomy): domain Bacteria; kingdom Pseudomonadati; phylum Pseudomonadota; class Alphaproteobacteria; order Acetobacterales; family Acidocellaceae; genus Acidiphilium; species Acidiphilium sp. PM. The sequence goes on along the minus strand of NZ_AFPR01000053.1, from coordinate 5,599 downwards.
CCCGCTCCGCATGCAGCAGGACAACCTCCGACCCCTTGGTATCGTCGATACTGAATTCGCTGTAGTTCGACGTCCCGCCACTCTTGGTTGAGCGGGAGCGGAATCCCGCCTTGTTCTGCTCGGCGGGGAGATTGAACAGGCTGACCTGGCCGGAGTTGTAGAAGGAACCGATCACGACCGGCCGGTCGATGTCGCTCTCGAGGAAGCTGATGGCGACCTCCTGGCCGATGCGCGGAAGGAACTGGAACCCCCAGCCGGCGCCGGCCCAGGGCTGGATCACGCGAACCCAGCAACTCGAGTTCTCGTCCTTCTTGCCGCGCGTGTCCCAGTTGAACTGAACCTTCACCCGGCCGTACTTGTTCGTGTAAATTTCATCGCCCGAGGGCCCGACGACGAGGGCGGACTGCAAGCCGGCGATCTGCGGCTTCGGCAGGAGTTCCGGCCGCCAGGGAACCGATGCGTCGAACAGGGTGAATGCGACATCGACGGTGGCCGTCCCTCCGCCGATGCCGGCGTGATCGGTCACGCTGAGCGCGGCCGCCGCAATGACGTAATCGCCGATGCCGAAGGGATCGCCGGTGATGGTGACGGCGTTGCCGGGAGCGAGCATCGACGGGGTGTTGCCGCCACCGGCGAACAACCCGGCACGAACCTCGGCCGCCTCGTTCTGATGGCGCACCTGCTGTCCGATCGCCTCCTTGACGGGATTTTCCGACGGGTAGCGATAGAATTTGCGGGTTGCCGCCCCCTTCGCCTTGAGCACGGTATCCGCATCGGAGACGAGGCCGGTGGATGCCGTTTCATAGTTGTAGTCATTCCCGATGAACTTGCCGATGGTCGTGCTGTCGGCGCGGCTGAGCGTATGAACCCCGACTTCGGTCGCGGTCTGCCCGGCGAATTTGACGGCTCCCAACTTGGGGAGAGATTGGGAGCTGCTGGCGACGACGAACTTGTGTCCGGACTTTTCGTGGACGAAATAATAGAAAAGCCCATCGCGCGCGAGGATGCGATTTATGAAGTCCAGATAAGTCTCATTGAACATGACTGTATAGTCATAGCTCGTCCCGCCACTCGGCAGCTCGTATGAAGTAATCTCGAATTCGTCCAGAACTTCCTTGACGATGGCAACGGCGGTCTTGTTCTGGAATATCCGGCAATCGAGTGTCTGCCCGAGGAACCAGAGGGCGGGAACGACCGTCAGTTCATGATCCCAGAGTTCGAGGCCGGCGGCGATCGCGGTACCGGCCGCGTTGCCGGGCTTCTGGACCACGGACGAGACGAGGCCATTGATGTAGGTCTGGTTCGTCCCGTCGGACCCGATCGCGACGGTGACCGACGTGTATAGAAGATCGTTCGGATCGAGCCCGCCGGCACCCGCGCGCACCGATAGCGTATACCGGAAGCACTGGCTGAGCGCCGCCTGGCCATTGACCCCGACCAGCGTCAGGACGCCGCTACCAAGCGATGTCTGGAGGTCAAGCAGATCGATATTAGTCGTCATTCCGCCAACCCCCGATCACGATTTGCCCCGGGCGGCGCCGTTCCGCGCCCGCGCAGCAACGCCAGCCCGATACATCATAGCACCGCAAGCCGGCGCGCCGCGTGACCCGCCGCACAGGTATTTTCCATCCAGCCGCCGGACATCCCATTCTTCCTGATAGTTAACAAAGCCGCAGAAGCTACGCAAACTGCAATGGCGAGGAGCGAAAATCCGCACTCCACACTAAATATCGCGCCTTGAATTCAAATTTCTCAATTTCTCAAATTTTGAGGCAGCGTGCGTTAAATCTTTTACGTGGCTTCATATGAATTCGTCGTTCGGTTATACATCCTTAACGACTTAGGGAACGGCGATGCGGATCGGACGGGGCGTAGCGGGCCGGCAGGGATGCCGTGCCGGGATCATGGCATTCGGATTGGCGGTCTTCGGCGCGGCGGGCGCGCACGCGGCCCCGACCGCCTTGCCGACCGTGCCGCAAGTGTCGCCCCTGCAACATATCATGCCGCATGCCGCGCCGAATCTCGGCCAATCATTGCCGGATTTCCGCCCGGTCGGGCGGGAGGGCGCCGTGCCGGACCAGTCCGTGCCGGTGCACTCCGTCGCCGTGCTGGGGGCAACGGCCTTTTCCCCGGCGCAACTCCGCGCAACCGTCGGCAAGCTGATTGGCGCGGCAACGCCGCTACCGGCGATCGAGGCCGCGCGGCTGCGGTTGCTCGCGCTCTACCGCGGGCATGGTTACGTGCTCACCGCGGTATCCGCGGAAATCAACAGATCAGGCGACCTCCGCTTCATCGTCACCGAGGGCCACATCGTCAGCGTCAAGCTGTCGCGGAATATCGGTCCGGTCGGCACGCTCGTCCTTGGCTTTCTGGACCACCTCACCCACGAGCGGCCGGTCCGGCAGGCCTCGCTTGAACACTGGCTGCTGCTCGCGCAGCAGATACCGGGCGTGGCGGTCGGCGCCGTTCTGCAGCCCAATGCCGCGGCGCCCGGTGCGCTCACCCTGGTGGCCGACGTCGTCCGCCGGCCGTTCTCGGCCCTTGTGACCGCCGACAACCGCGGCTTCGACGAGACCGGCCCCGCCGAAGGGCTCGTCGTCGGCGACATGAACAGCTTCACCTCGCTCGGCGAGCAGAGCCAGGCGTCGTTCTTTCACACATCCGGCGGAACCAACAATTTCGGCCAGTTTTCAGAGAGTTTCTTCGCCGGGACGAGCGGCCTTCGCATCGGGATCTACTTCGGCGCCGGCCGGGCCATTCCCTCCGGAACCTTGCGCGAGGTGGGATATCGGGCGCATCTCGACGTGTTCGGTCTCTATGCCAGCTACCCGCTCTGGCTCGAACGTGGTCAGTCGCTTGAACTGAAGGCCCGTTTCGACGGCACGGACAACATCGTCTACACGGCCTCCGGCTTCAGTGGCGCGGAGACGCCCGCTTCGACCGACTCGGTGCGCGCCCTGCGCATCGAACTCGACGAGGCGTTCAGCGATGATGTGCTCGGCGCCGCGCGGCCCGCCCTGACCACCGCCACGCTCGAGGCGTCACGTGGATTGCGGCTTTTCGGGGCGTCCGCGAACGGCAGGTCGAACGCGGGACGCCTCGGGGAACGGTTCGATTTCTGGAAGATCGATCTCTCGCTCGACCGCACCCAGACGCTGTTCAACCCCTGGCGGAATGCGAGCGTCGCCCTCGAAGGGACGTTTGGCGGCCAGTATTCGCCCGACATCCTGCCCTCCTCCGAAACCTTCTATCTCGGCGGCAACCATATCGCCCAAGGCTATTATTCCGGGCAGGTGACCGGCGACGACGCTCTTTATGCAAGTGCCGAGCTTCAACTCAACACACCGCTCAATCTGCGGTTGCTGGGCCGACATTTTTTCATCGGGTCACAATTCTACACCTTCTACGACTGGGGCCAGGTCTGGCAGAATGAGCCGAGAACGCTGGGACAGAAGCCGAACGACAAGCGGCTCGCCTCGTTTGGCGGTGGGGTCCGGTTACGCCTGACGCGCCGGATCGAATTCGATATCGCCGCCGTGCACCGTTTCGTCACGCAGTTGCAGCCGCCGGCGAGCGGCGTGCCGCCGCTTCGAGAAACGGCTGTCTACTGGGGCGTGCTCGCACGCTATTGATGGGGCAAGGATGCGCGGGAATGACGAATAGCCAGCATCGGATCGCCGTCTCCCGTCCGGGCCGCCGTGCCGGCCGCCGGCGGTTGCTGCTCGCCTCGACAGCGCTGACCGCGGCCCTGCTCGCCCCGTCCCAGGGCCGCGCGGGGCAACCGGCGCCGATGACGACGCCGCAGGGCGGCACCGTCGTCGGCGGCTCGGCGACGATTTCCCAGGCACCCGGCACGACGACGATCACCCAGACCAGCCAGCGCGCCGCAATCGACTGGCAGAGCTTCAATCTCGGGTCGAAGGCGCGCGTCACCTTCAACCAGCCGAACGCCCAGGCCATCGCGCTCAACCGGGTGATCGCCAACAATCCCTCGATCATCGCCGGGCGGATCGACGCCAACGGGCGCATCGTGCTGGTCAACCAGGATGGCGTCGTGTTCACGCCCGGCTCGGAAGTCAACGCCGAAAGCCTCGTCGTCAGCACCTCGGGGATATCGCCGAAAAACTTCATGGCGGGCAAGCTGATCTTCGACCAGCAGCCAAAGCCCGGCGCCCGCATCGTCAACGACGGGCGGATCACGATGAAGCAGGCGGGCCTCGCCGCTTTCGTGGCGCCGGAGGTGATCAACCGGGGGACGATCACCGCGCAGCTTGGCCATGTCGTGCTCGCCGGGGCATCGGCCTTCACGCTGAACCTTTCGGGCGATGGGCTGATCTCGATCAACGTGACGCAGGCGGTTCGGCAGATCGACCTCGGCGGCCGGAAGGTCACCGCACTGGTGACCAACGAGGGAACGATCATCGCCAATGGCGGGCACATCACCCTCACGGCGCGGGCGGTGGACGGGTTGATCCAGCAGCTTCTCGATGTCGGCGGCACACTCAGGGCCGACAGCGTTGGCCGGCAGCCCGGCGCGATCACCATTCAGGGAGTCGGCGGCGACCTCCAGGTTGCCGGCCAGCTACTGGCACGGGGAGAGACGCCTGGCAGTTCCGGCGGAACGATCGCCGTCGATGCGACAGGCAATGTGAGCGTGGCCAGCACCGCGCGGATCGATGCCTCGGGCCCGGCGGGCGGCGGTGTCGTGGCGCTCGGCACCGATGCGGCGCGCGCGTTGCAGGGACCATCCGACACAACGGCGCCGAAGGCCGCGCGGGTCGCGATCGCCCAGGGGGCGACAATTTCCGCCGATGCAACACGGAACGGCAATGGCGGCCGAATCACCGTTCTTTCGCGCGACAGAACGACGGCGGCCGGCACGATTTCCGCCCAGGGCGCGGGGAATGGCGACGGTGGCCTGATCGAAATCTCCAGCGACGGCGTGATCTCCCTCTCGGGAACCGACACCACCTTCGCACCCAGCGGGCGCAACGGCACCATCCTGCTCGATCCGCAGACCCTCATCGTCACGTCGTCGAGCGGCACTCCGAGTGCGGGCACGACCACCACGTCCGGTACTCTCACGGTCGGCACGGACAGTAGCACGTCTTCCTATATCGATGCATCGATACTGGATTCGCAGACCGGCGCGGTCGAACTCAGCGCATCGTCCCTGATTTCGATTGCCTCGGCCATTTCGAGTTCGTCGATCTCCACACTGGCGATGAATTCCGGCGGCGATATTCGTATTGCAGCGCCGGTGACGCTTACCGCCGGATCAATCGAGGCAACAGCCAACGGGACCATCGAGGTCAGCGGCGCTCTTGGCGCGAGCAGCATCTCTGGCGCGAGCAGCATCTCGCTGCTCGACACTACCAGCAGCCCAACCAACAAAATTGACATCAACGCCAACATCGACGCCCAAACCCTCAGCCTCGATGCCAGCGGAGGCACCATCTCCAATGCCGGCTCCGTCTCCGGCTACGTCACCGCCTCGACCCTCGATGCCACCGCAAGCCTCGTCGCCCTCACCGGCAGCAACTCCATCACCACTCTCGGTAGCGTCAACGTCGGCACCCTCACCCTCGACGATAACGCA
>NZ_AFPR01000054.1:0-1292 GCF_000219295.1 Acidiphilium sp. PM | reverse complement strand
GCCCGGAAGAGGGTCGCGTCGGCCACCTCGACATTGGCGCGCGCCTCGGCGAGATCGGCCTCGCGGGCGCCGAGCTGGGCCTGGGCCTGGGCCCGTTCGGCCTCGGCCCGGTCGAGCGCCACTTTCTGCGTGCCGTCATCGAGGCGGACCAGAAGCTGGCCGCGGACGACATGCTGGTTGTCCTTGACGAGCACGGCGACGACCTGACCGGAGATGCGCGGGGCGATCTGGTGGATCGAGCCGTCGATCTCGGCGTCGGTGGTCGAGGCGAAATCCCTGGTGCGCCACCAGTAGACGAGGCTGGCGCCGGCGAGGCCAAGCAGCACCAGGACCAGAATGATGAAGGGCCGGCGGCTCCTGCGCGAGCCGTCGACCGGTGTGGCCCGCGAGACCGCTGGGCGATTCTCGCTTCTCTCCTTCAATTCGTTCATGGAATGACCTTATCCCATCGCCGGATCGGCTGTCACCGGGCGCCAAGGCGCCATGGCCTGGCTCCACCCGCACAGCGCGCGGAACGATGCTTCCGTAACGGGAATGGCGCGGCGCGTCGATGGAAAATCCATAAATTAATAAAGTTTTAGCCTCAATGCCGATTCGGCTTGCAAACCGAACCGGGAGACATGATACTACCTAAGGTAGTAATTTGCAGTGTACTACTATCGGGATGGATGAAAAATGACGCATTTTCAGACGATGGACGCTTTCGTGCGCGAACGGATCCGGGCCTGGCCGCAGACGCCTCCCGGCCTCGAACACGCGGATCCGCGCGGCCGCGGCGTGTGGCTCAAGGCCCGGCCGGGGCCGGCGATGGAAAACGACGCCCCGTCCCTGAAAATTCCCGGCGCCTCCCGCATGCGGACCTTCCCGGACGGGCTGTGGCTCTGGTTCGGCGGAACCGGCGCCGATCCCTATGTGGACATTTTCGCCGTCGAGGTCTGCGGCAGCCTGCAGAACCTGCTCGACAAGCGGTCCCGCTACACGCCGAGCCTGCATTCGCTGCTGGTCTCCTGCCCGGCCGTGTGGCTCCGCCGGCCGGTCGACGAGCGCGACGCGACGCCGCGCTGGGAGCGCGCCGGCCTGTTCGACACCGCCCCCGAGACCGCAATTGCCTTGCCGGTGCGCGACATGCGCGTGCTCTACGCGCTCAAGACCAAGCATTTCCGGGAGTTCGCGGCATGCAATATCGCCCATGCGCATGAGCTGTTCGCGCCGGTCGACATTCTGCTCGACGAGGACGGCTGGCGGGCGCCGGCGCTGCGTCAGTTCCTGTTCCACGCCGCGCGGCGGGCGAA
>NZ_AFPR01000055.1:0-8081 GCF_000219295.1 Acidiphilium sp. PM | reverse complement strand
ACCGGCAACGCCCATGAAGGCGCGTGGGTTGAACGTGTAGTAGTCCTGATTGGCGTAGGGCGTCTGGATCAGCTGACGGCCGAAACGGATTTCCACTTTCGGCGTCTGATACTGCAGATACGCCTGCCGGAACGACTGGATGCCAAAATACGAACCGGTCAGTTCGCCGTCGTAGTGTGTGTCGTTCTTGCTGTAGAGGCCGAGCGACTGCGCCGTGTAACCGCCAAGGCCAACACTGAACCCGTTGAACGATCCGGTGTGGGCAATCAGATGCCCGCCGATCGCGAAGGAGTGAGTGCTCTTCGAAGTGTGGCCGTTATTTGCATAATCGAAGTGAATCGCCCCGATCATGCCCTGGAAGATGGTCTGCCGCAGTGCGTCGCCCAGGCTTTGCGCGTGCGCGAGCGGTGCGAGGCCGAAAAGGCTGATCACACCCGCAGCGCACGCCGTACGAGTTTTGGAACAAATTGCGGTGAACATCAGTCCATTTGTTTTGCTCTGCATTATTTCCTCCGATCTACTATTTCTAGTTTTGATTTACAACTTTAGTCTTCGTTTTAGTCACTTTACATGCCGAAACGCCTGCTACACACTGGCGCGGCACTAGTCCGGAAGGCGCTTACGATAACATTTCAGTCAACGTGCTACAGTGCTTATATGAGACAAAATCTATTCGAGTCTGGGCCATTGCAAGTTTTAATTAAGCTCCGTACTCTGCAATATAACTACTATCCGCGATTAGCTAAGCAACGCACTCGCGGATTATTCAGACTTTGGAGACTTTAACCGCATAGCTTGTTTCCAATAAGATTATGTAAGAGGGTTAAGCACGAAGTCGAAAGATGAATGCCAGATAACTGGTCCGGACGGCATACGCTCGAAGGGCGCAATCAACGACGCCTTAACGCCAAATACAGCGTCTGAACCGAGATATTGGTCGTCGCCAACAAATGTATGCGTGACGAGTGGTTCATATCCCGGCGCGGTGATCAAGTAGTGCATGTGAGCGGGGCGGTAGGGATGGCGTCCGAGCGCCGCCAGAAGTCTGCCCACTGGCCCATCATCTGGAATCGGATAGCTGACTGGCTTGATACCTAAAAAACTATATGCTCCGGTAGAGTCCGTTACGAAGACACCGCGGTTGTTCCATTTCGGCTGCACATCGGGCTGCTGAACGTCATAGAAGCCCTCCGCGTTATCCGACCACACGTCGATACGTGCGCCTTCGATAGGTGCCCCGGCAAGATCAAGGATCCGGCCCTCGAAGCGGCACGATTCACCTTTTCCATCAAGGCAGATAGTCTCACCCATCTGGCGCTGTGGTGCACCATCGACATGAAAGGGACCGAGTACGGTGTTCTCAGTTGCGACGTCAGGTCTCCGGTGGTTGATTGCATCCACGAGCATCGAAAGACCAAGAACGTCGGACAGCAAAATGAACTCCTGGCGCTCCCCAGAACACATCTGGCCCGCTGTAGTCAGAAAGTCGATACCAGCCTGCCACTCGGGTTGGGTTAAATGCACCTCCTTCACGAAGGCATGGAGATGAAAGACTAGGGCCGAGATGATCTGTGCAAGTCGCGGATCGGCGCAGCCCTCATGGCGAGCATTCACGATCTCAGCTGATCTCTCTTCCCGGAATGTACCATTCTCGGTTGCCAACTGGCTCATGGTTGGGTCCTTCTCAGGATTGCGCAGGTTCCCCGTTCAGGGCACGGGATAGGATTGCTTCAATACCGCTTCTTTCAACGGGACGGGGATTCCAATAGGGATTCGCCGTCGCCAGCTTTACTGCGTTCGGCAAGTCGCCGACGGTAAAGCCGAGTTCGGCGAGGCTGGTGGGTGCACTAATTTGGCTTGCGAAGGCTGTGAGGCCAGCATGCGCGGTGTCGGTGCCAAAGATGGCAGCAACCGGCTGCAGTAAATCAGGTATCACGACTTCGTTGTAGGCGACAGCATGCGGTAGCATCACCGCATGAGTCTCGGCGTGAGGTAGATTGAAGCCGCCGCCGAGCGCGTGGCAGAGCTTGTGGTGGAGAGCCATGCCGACCTGGCCCAGAACACTTCCACAGAGCCACGCTCCATAAAGTGCCTCGCTCCAGGCGGCATCATCTGCTTCACCCTGCCTTAAGCGAAGCAATGCCGAGCGTATTGCACGAATGCCCTCGATCGCCATAAGCGACGCTATGGGATTGCGGTCGCGCGCGTAGAGTCCTTCAATCGCGTGGGCGAGCGCATTCATGCCGCTAGAAATCACCAGATGTGGAGGAAGTGAGCGTACCAAAGTGACGTCATACAGAACCACATCGGGACGAATGCGTCCGTCGGTGAGCGTCGTCTTCCGATTGGCCTCTGTCTGGCCGAGTATCGGAGTAGCTTCCGATCCGGCGAAAGAGGTCGGGATTACGACCTGCGGCAGCGCAGTGCGTAAAGCGATTGCCTTCGACAAACCGATGGTCGAGCCGCCTCCTATCGCCACAAGGCAGTCAGCGTCGACACGTTGGGCCAAAAGGACAGCCTTCTCAGTTATATCGACGGGCGTGTGCATCGTGGCGCCGTCGAAATGTTCAACCGCCGCCTGGCCGAGTACAGACACAAGATTGGTTCCCGTGGCTGCCTGCTCGGGCGTGGTGAGGACAAGGCAGCGCTTGCGCCCGAGCGCCGCCACTTCTTCGCCTACCCGCAGATGCGCCTGGGACTCAAATACAATACGTTGTGGTGCTGCAACATATGTAAAATTCTGCTGAAAAACGGATGAGATCACGAATGGTCTCCGTCGCAAAGATCGCTCACCTGGCTGCGCTCAGGTCCGAACTAAGATCTTGAGTTCGTTGCCAGCTGGATCCAGCAGCGCCTCGAATCCAAGTGCCACGACATCACTCGCATCAATGCGAGCTGTAATTACTTTTTCTACGGGAAAGTTCCCGGAAGCAATCAGGCGCGCGATGCGTGGCCAAACCTGCACAGGATAGCACCACGTCGCTTCCAGCGTGATGTCTTTCAAGGCCCATTGCATCGCATCGATGCTGGCGCGTCGGATATGAAGTCCGACCTGAACCACCGTGCCCTGGCGACGTACAGCGTCTATGCAGGCATTAAGCGACGTTTCCTGTCCTACGCACTCGAGCGCAACGTCAACACCCACGCCCTCTTCCGTGAGATCACGGACGACTTCGATAAGATCCTCGTTCTTTGGATCCACAGTGACGACATAAGGAGCGATCTCGGAGATGATCCGGCGACGATTAGCATTTGGCTCCGATACAATGACAACAGCGGCTCCGGCAGCCCTGGCAGCCAGCACCGTCAATGCTCCAATTGGGCCCGCGCCAGACACAAGAACGGTGGACCCCGCAGTAACCCTGCCGCGATCTACCCCATACATGGCGACCGCGGCAGGCTCGATCATGGCGGCCTGCTCGTCGGTCAATCTGTCGGGGATGGATTGAGCATTGTAGCCCTTGATCACCGCCTGCTCAGCCATTCCGCCCCAGGCCCAGCTAAGACCGACACAGGCCATCTTGGGGGAGAGGTGGAATAGCCCGCGCTTCCCGTAATAATCGTCGCTAGGAAACATTAAAGGCTGGACGGAGATCCGATCGCCAACTTTCACGTGGCTCACTTCCGCGCCGACTTTCTGAACTCGCCCAGAGAACTCGTGTCCAAGGATCTGCGGATTAGTCGCACCCGTATAGACGTGGGGCGTAGCAGGAGTGACGATAGGACCTGCGATATATTCATGGAGGTCTGTGCCGCAGATGCCTGCGCATAGCGGCTCTACAAGCACGTCGTCGGGGCCAAGATTATCCGAAGGCGGCGCGACGTCCTCGACACGGATGTCACGTGCGGCGTGGAAGCGAACGGCTCTCATATTTAATCCCCCCTCTCCGAGCCCACGCCGCTGATTGCGACGCAGTTCTTGATTGTCACCATGACGGCGACGTGTATGCCATCCGTCTGTATCTCAGTTCGACCGCCAGGTCAGGCGCACCCGTGGACGGCCAACTCATCTTAAGGCCCTCAACACGTGGATCCTGCGTGGTCCAACGAATTGGGCTAATGAGATGACGATGAGGCTAACAAATTTTTTTCGGCCAGGCAGTGGCTATCTTATCCACTGTGGATTATTCCGTTCGAATGGAGTTGTCGAGGCGACCCTATGATATGGATGGAAAACTGAAATCGGGAGAGGCAGACCCAGTGACACGTCCCAAGAATGTCCAAAACGAGATTGGCTGGATCGGAGTCGGAAAGATGGGCAATCCGATGGCTACGCGGCTGATCGAAGCCGGTCACCGACTCACGATCTTTGATCCTCTGGCGGAGAACCGGGCAAGCCTCGTGGCGCGCGGCGCGAATGTTGCGGCGTCTGTCGCCGATCTGGCCGCCGACTGCTCCATAGTCTTCTCGACGATTCCAAACGACGCGGTACTCAACGAAGTAATATATGGCAGCGGCACTACCGGCGGCATTCTGAGCCAGGCTGCGGTTGGTACCATCCTCATCGAAATGTCTACCGTATCGCCACAGATCTCCGAGAGGATATCGGGCGATCTGGCTCGGCGAGGGGTGCAATATCTGCGGTGCCCACTCTCCGGCAGCACGGCATTGGCGCGGGAAGGCACTTTGACAGCGCTCGCGTCGGGAGATGAATCGTCATGGGAGAGTGTTGCGGAGCTGATCGACAGACTCGCAACACGCAAATTCTATCTGGGGCGTGGGGAAGAAGCCCGCTATATGAAGCTTGTTCTCAACGCTTTGGTAGGTGCAACCTCCTCGATTCTCGGCGAAGCGATGGTGCTCGGCGAAAAGGGCGGACTAACCTCGTCAAAGATGCTCGATGTGATCGTTGAAAGCGCAGTTGCTTCACCACTCATCCGCTACAAGCAGGACATGATGGAGCGGATGGATTTCACGCCCGCCTTCTCCGTCGAGCAAATGATCAAAGATTTCACTCTTATCGCGGATGCTGCACGAGAAAAGCACGTGCCGATGTATCTGGTAAATCTGATTCTACAACAATATGCCGCTGCATCTAATGTCGGCTATGCCGATCAGGATTTCTTTTCGCTCTTCGGCTGGATGCGAGCTAGTTACGGCGTCGCTGACACACCCTGAGGAGAGATCGCACCGGACGGCAGACATGACACGGACTGGTACCAAGCTTTCAGACCATGAACTTTCCCGTGTGATCGATTTTCTACGAAAAATTCGGCGCCCGTTCGATGCTATTGTCCCAGGCAGTCGTCCCGATACTCACTGGAACATCGTCACTGAACTGGTGGACAGCTATATTCAGCAGCGCCCCCTTGACATTTCTACCTTAATCGAATTTTCGCAGGCAAGTTGGGGAACCGGCAATCGGCATATCAATCGGCTGATAGAGGAAGGCTTGATTGTCCGCATACCGCGGGGTCCGAAACACAAGACCACATTCCTTGCACCAAGTCCCCAGTTGATCAATGCGTTCATCGAGTACGCGATCCAGGTTAAGGTGCATCTGGCAGAGACTTTTGGTCTACGATCCGGCCACGACGCGGAAGAATATTATTTTGGTGGACCAAATTTTGCAGCACACATTATCTCGCCGGTGCAGGATCTCGACATTCCGACCGCGGCCTTGCGCGATCTCCGATTTCTTCTGCATGATGATAATTATTTTGTTAGTATGCGGAACATGTGGTCAGATTTCCGCAATGACATTGGGCGGAAAAGCAGCTTCGACTTGCGACCTCTACCCGAACTATATCTGCGGGCCGAAGTCGCACTAAGAGATCCAACGACCGCATATGACGTTGTGGCGGTGAATATGCCTTGGCTGGGGCGATTTGCCAATGCCGGACTGCTGTCCTCACTCGATGACGTTTTGCCCGAGTCATCTATCCGCCCATTTGATTTTCATCCCTCCGTCTGGAATACTGGGAGGTGGAATGGGAAGCAATACGGAATCCCAATTTATTGTACCGTCGAGATTTTGACAGCCCGGCGTGATCTATTCGAGAAGGAGGCGCTGGCATACCCGCGTAGCTTTGACAAAACGATCGTCGCCGCACGCGTGCTACACAAACCCGAGCGTGAACAATACGGAATATCTTGGAACGGCGCGCGGGGAATGACGATTGCCCATACCTTTATGTTTTTTATGGCCTCGTCAGAAGGAGGGATACTCGAGATTCCGCGCAAAAGCGATACCTGGCTTGACAGCGTTGATCTACAGAATCTTCAGCTGAGCATCAACAGCGAGGCCGGAGCACAAGCGCTTGAATATATGCGACAGCTCGTCGAGGTTTCGCCCCCCGGTGTAGAGTTCTTCGACGCTGAGCGAAACCTAGAGTGCTTTATGTCGGGTCATGCCGCCTTAAGTTACACGTGGACCATGCGCGCGGCACGGTTGGAATACGAGCTAAGCTCCAAGGTCAAGCGACATGTTGCCTATCTCCCTCCTCCGGTAGGAAGAGGGCGACACTTCACCGCACCGGTCGGAGGCTTTCTATTGACTGTGCCCTCTTATGTCCCGGCGAGCCGAAAAAGAGACATTGTGAAGGCAATCGCGTGGATGGCATCTCCAGAGGCAATGAAGGCACATGTTAGGAACGGCTTTCCTGTAGCGCCGCGCTTTTCGGTCTGCGCTGATCCGGAAGCACTCGCCTCCTCGCCGATTGTGCGGTTTATAGACGGCATGGCGAGGCGAGGGGAATTGAACACGTGGTCGCGTCCACCGCTTCCGGCATATGTCGAGATCGAGCGTATTTTGGGCGACGAGGTATTCGCTGCGGTATTCGAGGGTAAGCCGATCAAACGCGCTCTAGCCGATGCTGAGAATCGCGCATACCGCGCGATACGGTAGGGCACTCTCAACTTATAAGCCAATCGCGCTGATAGTAGCAGCTTCTATTAGATTAATCCGTATTTCCTGATCTTGAAGAGTAACCGCAGCTTTGCTCCACTTCTTCTTGTCGCAAGGGGAAAGATGATGACCGAGGCTTTTATTTGCGAGTATGTGAGGACGCCGTTTGGCCGGTATGTCGGGGCGCTTTCGGCGGATCGCGCGGACGATCTGACGGCGGTGGCGATCCGCGGAGTGGTGGAGCGGGCGGCAGGGCTAGATCCTGCGGAGATCGACGAGGTGCTGCTCGGCTGCGCGAACCAGGCGGGCGATGACAACCGGAACGTCGCGCGGATGGCGCTGCTGCTGGCGGGGCTGCCGGAGAGCGTGCCGGGCGCGACGGTCAACCGGCTGTGCGGCGCGGGGCTGGATGCGGTGCGGAGTGCGGCGCGGGCGAGCCGGCTGGGCGAGGCGGCGGTAGTGATTCGAGCGGGTGTGAGGCGATGATCGACAAGTTCGTGGCCTCGGTCGAGGCGGCGCTGGAGGGGATCGGCGATGGCGCCGCGATCATGGTGGGCGGGTTCGGCGCGGTGGGGCAGCCGAACGCGCTGGTCGACGCGCTGGCGGCGCGCAACCTGCGCGGGCTGACGCTGATCGCCAACAACGCGGGCGGTGATTTCGGCGGGATGCCGAAGCTGATCGAGCGCGGGGCGATCGCCAGGGTGATCTGCTCCTATCCGCGGGCGAGCCGGCGGACGGCGTTCGACGAGCTGTACGAGGCGGGGAAGATCGAGCTGGAACTGGTGCCGCAGGGCACGCTGGCGGAGCGGATCCGCGCCGCGAATGCCGGGATTCCGGCCTTCTTCACGCCGACCTCGGCGGGGACGGAGCTCGCGGCGGGGAAGGAGACGCGGCGGATCAACGGGCGGGACTGCGTGCTGGAATACGCGATCGAGGCGGATTTCGCGCTGATCGAGGCCTGGGCGGCGGACCGGTGGGGGAACCTGACGTTCCGGCGGGCGGGGCGCAACTTCAACCAGATCATGGCGGGGGCGGCGAAGGTGACGGTGGCGAGTGTGCATCGTCGGGCCGAACTCGGCGCGCTGGATCCGGACCGGATCGTGACGCCGGGCGTGTTCGTCGACCGGGTGGTGCTGGTGCCGGAGCCGATGGAAGGGGAGGCGGCGTGATGGAGGGGACGGTGACGCGGCGGGGCTGGTCGCGCGCGGAGATGGCCGCGCGGGTGGCGGCGGAT
>NZ_AFPR01000056.1:0-533 GCF_000219295.1 Acidiphilium sp. PM | reverse complement strand
ATTCCCGAGGGCTGGGTGGTCAATCTCGGCATCGGGCTGCCGACGCAGGTGGCGAACCATGTGCCGGCGGAGCGGGAGGTGATCTTCCATTCCGAGAACGGCATCCTGGGGATGGGGCCGGCGCCGGACGCGGGGGCGGAGGACCCGTTCCTGATCAACGCGGGCAAGCAGCCGGTGACGCTGCGTCCGGGGGCGTCGATCGTCGGGCAGGCGGACAGTTTTGCGATCATCCGCGGGCGGCACCTCGATCTGTGCGTGCTCGGCGGGTATCAGGTGGCGGCGAACGGCGATCTTGCCAACTGGTCGGTCGGGCGCAAGGGCGTGGCGCCGGCGGTGGGCGGGGCGATGGACCTCGGCGCCGGGGCGGCGCGGGTCTGGGTGCTGATGGAGCACTGCACCAGGGAGGGCGAGCCGCGGCTGGTGGAGCGCTGCACCTATCCGCTGACCGCGCTGGGCTCGATCACCCGCGTCTATACCGATCTCGCCGTCATCGACATCACGCCGGCGGGCTTCGTGCTGCGCGACATGGCACC
>NZ_AFPR01000057.1:0-17792 GCF_000219295.1 Acidiphilium sp. PM | reverse complement strand
CTTGGCGAAGCCGAAGCCGGGATCGAGCGCGATGGCGGCGGGCGCGATGCCGGCGGCAAGGGCGGCGTCGCGGGTGGCCGCGAGTTCGGCGAGGACATCGGCGACGACATCGTCATAGACCGCCTGCGCGCTCATCGTCGCCGGGGTGCCGCGCATGTGCATCAGGATGACGGGGCAGGCGGCGGCGGCGACCAGCGGCGCGGCGGCGGGATCGTGGCGGAGGCCGGAGACGTCGTTGACGATGCGAGCCCCGGCATCGAGGGCGGCGCGCATGGTGGCGGCGTTCCGCGTGTCGACCGAGACGGTCACGCCGTCCCGGGCGAGGCCGCCGATGACCGGCACGATGCGGGCGATCTCGATGTCGGGCGGCACCACGGCGGCGCCGGGGCGGGTGCTTTCGCCGCCGACATCGATGATCGCGGCGCCGGCCGCGCGCATGGCGAGCCCGGTTTCGATCAGGGCCGAGGGGCCTTGCGTCGCGCCGCCACCCGAAAAACTGTCGGGCGTGGCGTTCAGGATGCCCATGACGAGGGGCCGGGCGAGGTCGAACCCCGCCCAGCCGGATGCGGCGACGTCAGTCATGCGGGCCGATTAGCCGCAAACGCGGCTTCGGCCAAATCCGCCCTTCGATTAGCCGAGGCCAGGGATCGCCGGCGCCTGGTGGTGATGGTGCGTGGTGCTGCTCTGGGCGCCGGGCAGCGCCTGGGCCGGGCCGATGCCGTTGAGGACGGCGGAGGTGCCGGCCTGCGTTGCCTGCAGGCTGGCGAGCGTCGCCTGCAGCGTGGCGCCGAATCCGGGACGGTGCGACGACGCGATGCCGCCGGCATAGGCGATGGGCTGCGCCGCGGCGGCGAGATTGTGGATGATCATGCGCGAACTCCTTTCGTGGCCGGGTGCGCGGCCGGCGGGACTGCGCCCGTCCGCCCGAAGCCCTCGACGGATGTGGATGCATCTCGCGTGCCAGATTTCCCGGCGGTGTTCCGGCGCGAATGCGGGATGGACGCCGTCCGCGGACGGCAGATTTTGCCGGACCGGCATATATTGCCGGGCAGAAACGGCCCGCCATATCCGTTACATGACAGCATTGCCGACGCCGATCGACCTGCTGAACCGCGCGGTGCCGCGTTTCGGCACGGTCACGACACGGGATGTCGCGTTCGGCGACGGGACGCGCGACCGGCTCGACATCCATCGGCCGGCCCGCGCGGGCGGCGGCCTTCTGCCCGTCGTCGTATTCTTCTATGGCGGCTCGTGGCAGACCGGCGCGCGGGGCGAATATGCGTTTCTCGGCCGCGCGCTGGCCCGGCTCGGCCTGGTCGTCGCGGTGCCCGACTACCGGCTCTACCCGGAGGTCCGCTACCCGGCGTTCATTCACGACGCGGCACGGGCGACCGCCTTCATGCTCCGCCATGCGTGGCAATTCGGCGGCGATGGCCGGGCGGTGTTCGTCGCCGGGCACTCCGCCGGGGCCTATCTCGCGATGATGCTCGCTCTGGCGGAAGGGTATCTCGGCGCCGAGGGGGTGACGCCGTCGGCGCTCGCCGGCGCCATCGGGCTCGCGGGGCCGTATGATTTCCTGCCGATGACCGGGCCGGTCTATCGCCGCATCTTCGACCGCTTCGCCGATGATCCGGTCTGTCAGCCGATCAGCCATGTGAGCCCCGCCGCCCCGCCGTCGCTGCTGATCACCGGCGCGCGGGACCGGCTGGTGGCGCCGGCCAACACCGCGGCGCTGGCGGCCCGGCTGCGCGAGGCCGGCGCGACGGTGGACACGCGGATTTACGAACGGCTCTCGCATGTCCGGCTGCTGCTCTCGGTGCTGCCGAGCTTCGGGCTGATGCCGCCGGTCTGGCGGGATATCGCCTCGTTCATCGGCCGCACCGCGGCGCCGCCGGGCGGGACGCGCGATGCCGGCGGACGGGCGCCCGATATGGCGGGGCGGCTGCATCCGGGCTAATCGTCAATCATGAATGACAACTCATCGGTCCTCTATATCGGCAGCCGCCGCTATTCCTCGTGGTCGTTGCGCGGGTGGCTGGCCGTGCGCCTTGCCGGCCTCGCGGTGGAGGAGCGGGTGATCCCGCTTGCGGGCGGGCACACGCCGGCGGTCAAGGCCGTCTCGCCCTCGGGCATGGTGCCGTTCCTCGAACACGAGGGGGCGCGGGTCTGGGACAGTCTCGCCATCATCGAGTATTGCGCCGAGATCGCGCCGCAGATCTGGCCGGCGGCGCGCATCGCCCGCGCCCATGCGCGCGCCATCGCCGCCGAGATGCATGGCGGATTCCGCGAACTCCGCCTCGCCATGCCGATGAACTGCACGCGCACGCTGGAGCCCGCCGAGCCGGCGCCGGCGGTGCGCGCCGATCTCGACCGGATCGAGGCGATCTGGGCGGAGACGCGCAAGCGCTTCGGCGCCGGCGGGCCGTTCCTGTTCGGCGCGGCGCTGACCGGGGCGGATGCGATGTATGCGCCGGTGGTCTCGCGGCTGCTGACCTACCGGCCGAAGGTCACGGCGACGACCGAAGCCTATCTCGCCGCCATTCGGGCGCATGAGCTGGTCGATGCCTGGTACCGGGATGCCGCCGCGGAGCCGGACGACTGGAAGATTGCCCGATACGAGACGTGACCATGATCCCCGACCCCGTCGTGGCGGGCGGGGCCGGCGCGACGGCGGGCGAGACGATCGACGACGTCGCCGCGGCGGCGCGCGCCTGCACGGTCTGCGCCGCGTCGTTGCCGCTGGGCCCGCGCCCGGTGTTCCGCATCTCGGCCACGGCGCGCGTGCTGATCGTCGGGCAGGCGCCGGGGACGAAGGTTCACGCGAGCGGGATTCCCTGGAACGATCCCTCGGGCGACCGGCTGCGCGACTGGCTCGGCATCGACCGGGCCACGTTCTACGACGAAAGCCGGATCGCGATCGTGCCGATGGGGCTGTGCTATCCGGGACGGCTGGCGCGCGGCGGCGACGCCCCGCCGCGGCCGGAATGCGGCAGGCTCTGGCAGGGGCGGCTGCGCGCGGCGATGCCGGCGATCCGCCTCACGCTGCTGGTCGGCAGCCACGCGATTCTCTATCATCTCGGCAAGGGGGCGATGGAGGAGCGGGTGCGGGGGTTCACAGCCTATCTGCCCTCGCGGTTTCCGCTGCCGCATCCCTCCTGGCGGACACGGGCCTGGGCGGCGCGGCGGCCCTGGTTCGAGACCGAGGTGATCCCCGCCCTGCGCGCCGCCTTCGCCGCCGCCCTCTCGGAGCAAGGAGACACGACATGATCCCCCGCCTGACCGATGCCGAACGCGCCGCCCTTGTCGACCTCTTGCCGGAATGGTCGCTGGCGAAGGACCGCGACGCGATCGAACGGCGCTTCGCCTTCGCCGATTTCTCCGAGGCCTTCGCGTTCATGACGCGGGTCGCGCTGCTCGCGGAGAAGCACGACCATCACCCGGAATGGTCGAATGTCTACAATCGCGTGACGATCCTGCTGTCGACCCATGACGCGGGGGGGCTTTCGGCGCGCGATATCCGCCTCGCGGAGGCGATCGACGGGCTGGCTTGAGCGCCGCTGTCTTTTCCGGCACGCCGCCCTCCCCTATCGTCGTGCCGCCAACAGAGGGACATTCGATGAGCACCAGCAGGACCGACGACGTTCTCGCCCATATCGACGCCCATCTCGACAGCGCGCGTGGGCGCTGGTTCGAGCTGTTGCGGATTCCCTCGATCAGCGCGCAGGGGCTGACCGAAACCTCGCCGCACCGGGCGGATTGCCTGCGCGCCGCTTCACATATGCGCGACCTGCTCGCGGGGATGGGATTCGCGGCACGGCTGTCGGAGACCAGGGGCCTGCCCGGCGTGATCGCGACGCATCACAAGGCCGGGCCGGATGCGCCGACCGTGCTGTATTACGGGCATTACGACGTGCAGCCCGCCGATCCGCTGGACCTCTGGCACAGCGATCCGTTCGACCCGCAGCTTGTGGACCATCCGGAAGGCCCGCGCGTGGTCGCCCGAGGCGCGGTGGACGACAAGGGCCAGGTGATGATGGTGCTGGAGGCGGTGCGCGCCTGGCTCGACGTGACGGGCGGCCTGCCGGTGAACCTCACCGTGCTGCTGGAGGGCGAGGAGGAGTGCGGCAGCCCCTCGCTCGCCGCCATGCTCGAGGCCGAGCGCGACGCGCTGAAGGCCGATTTCGTGCTCGTCGCCGACACCAACATGTGGGACCGGCAGACGCCGGCGATCACCACCAGCCTGCGCGGGCTCGCGGCGGTGGAGGTGCGGATTTCGGGGCCGGACCGCGACCTGCATTCCGGCCTGTTCGGCGGGCCGGCGCTCAACCCGATCCGCGCGCTGACCCGCATTCTCGGCGACCTGTTCGACGCCGACGGGCGGATCCGGATTCCGGGCTTCTATGACGGCATCCTCGATATTCCGGCGGACGTGCTCGCCTCCTGGCGGGCGACGGGGTTCGACGAGGCCGCCTGGCTCGGCGGCATCGGCCTCGCCCGGGCGAGCGGCGAGCGCGGGTTTTCGGTGCTGGAGCAGAACTGGGCGCGGCCGACCGCCGAGATCAACGGCATTTTCGGCGGCTATCAGGGCGAGGGCACCAAGACGGTGATTCCCGCCGAGGCCGGCGCCAAGCTCACCTTCCGCCTGGTGCCGGGCCAGGACCCGGCGAAGGTGGTCGAGGGATTCAAGGAATTCGTCAACGCGCGGCTGCTGCCGGATGCGAAGGCGCGTTTCGAGGTGCATGGCGCCTCGGCCGGGCTGGTCGTGCCGGTCGACCTGCCCTTCGTCCGCGCGGCGCGGGCGGCGCTGGAGCAGGAATTCGGCCGCAAGCCGGTGCTCGCCGGATGCGGCGCGTCGATTCCGGTGGTCGAGGCGTTCGAGCGGCAGCTCGGGCTGAAGACGCTGCTGGTCGGCTTCGGGCTGGACGATGACTGCATCCACAGCCCGAACGAGAAATTCGAGATGCGCTGCTTCCATCGCGGCATGCGGGCCGAGGCGCGGATGCTTGCCGCCTTCGCCGGCTGAGGCGGTGGCGTCATTCCTGGTGGCGGCCGGCCTGCGCGGGGCCGCGGGCGGGCCGTTCGACCTCGAACTCGGGCGCGGCGATGCGGTGGCGATCACCGGCCCGTCCGGGGCGGGCAAGTCCGTGCTGCTGCGGATGATCGCCGATCTCGACCCGCATGAGGGGCGGGTCGCGCTCGGCGGGGCGGACCGCGCGGCGATGCCGGCGCCGTCCTGGCGGCGGCGCGTCGCCTATCTGCCGGCCGAGCCGGGCTGGTGGCACGAGACGGCTGCCGCCCATTTCCCCGATCGCGCGGCGGCGGCGGAGATGATGCCGCAGCTTGCCCTGGCGCCGGCGCTGCTCGACCAGAAGATCCACCGGCTTTCGACCGGCGAGCGGATGCGCCTCGCGCTGATCCGCACCATCCTGCCCCGGCCCGACGTGCTGCTGCTCGACGAGCCGACCGGCGCGCTCGATCCGAAGGCGACGGTGCTGGTCGAGAAGCTGCTGGCGCTGCGGCTTGCCGCCGGCACCGCGATCGTGATGGTGACGCATGACGAGGAACAGGCCCAGCGCCTTGGCGCGCAGCGGATGCATCTCGAAGGCGGGCGGCTGAACCTCGCATGACCCCGATCGACCTGACCCCGGCGGATCTGCTGATCGCCGCCTCGCTCGTGCTGGTCGACGCGCTGGCCTCGGTGCTGCTCGGCCTCAGGCTGCACCGGCAATTGCTGGTCGCGGCGGCGCGCTGCGCCGTGCAACTCCTGCTGATCGGGTTTTTGCTCCGCTTCGTGTTCGCCGCCGAGGCGCCGCTGCTCACGCTCGGCATCATCCTGCTGATGGTCGCGATCGCCGGACGCGAGGTCGCGGCACGGCCGGAGCGGCGGCTCGCGCGCTACGGCAACCAGATCGCCGGGCTTTCGGCGGTGGCGCTGGCCACCTTCATCACCGCGGTCTTCGCGCTGGCCACCGCGATCCGCCCGGAACCGTGGTATGCGGCGCGCTATGCCATTCCGCTCGCCGGGATCATGCTCGGCAACGCGCTCAACGCCGCCTCGCTCTCGCTCGACGCGCTGCTCTCGGCGGTGACGCGCGAGCGCGCCGCGATCGAGGCGCAGCTCGCCCTCGGGGCGACGTTCCGCGACGCGATGCGCCCGCTGATCCGTGAGGCGGTGCGCCGGGGGATGCTGCCGATCGTCAACACCATGTCCGCCGCCGGGCTGGTGACGCTGCCGGGCATCATGACCGGGCAGATCCTCGCCGGGCTGTCGCCGGTTTCGGCGGTGAAATACCAGATCATGCTGATGTTCCTGCTCGCCGGGGCGACCGGCATCGCCGCCGTGGGCGCGGCCTATTTCGCGGCGCGGCGGCTGACCGACGGGCGCGAGCGGCTGCGGCTCGACCGGCTGCACTGAAACGGGGCGCGGCGGTTTCGCCGCCCTGACGGGGCGCGGCGGTTTCGCCGCGACGCGATCTCCGATAGGAAGTCCGCATGGACCGCACGACAGACACCACCGCCCTGCCCCTCATTCCGCGCGCCGCCCTGTTCGGCAATCCGCGCCGGGCGGGCGCGCAGATCAGCCCCGATGGCGGCACGATCGCCTTTCTCGCGCCGCGCAACGGGGTGATGAACCTCTTCGTCGCCCCGCGCGGGCGGATCGACGCGGCGCGGCCGCTGACCGACGAGCGGCGGCGCGGCATTCCGGGCTATGCCTGGGCGCATGACGGGCGGCATCTTCTCGTGGTCAAGGACAATGACGGGGACGAGAATTTCCATCTCCACGCCGTCGACCGCGAGACCGGGGCGATGCGCGACCTGACGCCGCACGGCCCGATCCAGGCGAGCATCGTCAAGCTCTCCCCCCGCCATCCCGGCGAGGCGGTGGTCAGCCACAACGCGCGCGACCCGCAATGGCCGGATCTCTACCGGATCGAGATCGCGACCGGGCGGTCGACGATGATCGCGGAAAATCCCGGCCTCGCCGGCTTCGATGTGGACGAGGATTTCGCCCTGCGCCTCGCCGCGCGGCTGGAGGGCGACGGCAGCCAGACGGTGCTGCGCCCGGATGGCGCCGGCGGCTGGGCGCCGTTCATGCGTTTCGCGCCGGAAGACGCGATGACCTCGGGCGTGCTCGGCCTGTTCACCGCCGATGGGCGGAGGACGCTGATGCTGAGCAGCGCCGGGCGCGATACCGCCGCGCTGTTCCGCCTCGACCTCGAGACCGGCGAGGCCACCATGCTCGCCGAGGATGCGCGGGCGGATATCGGCGAGATCATCGTTCGGCTGCACGAGAACACGCCGCTCGCCTATGGCGTGAATTACGAGCGCAACCGCTACGTGGCGCTCGATCCCGCGATCCAGCCGGATCTCGACGCGCTCGATGCCGCCGGGATCGGCGATTGGGGCATCCAGTCGCGCAGCGAGGACGACCGGTTCTGGATCGTCGGCGCCGCCTCGGACACCGCCCCAGGCGTGGCCTGGCTGTATGACCGGAAGACGCGGGCGCTGGAGAAGCTCTACGACACAAGGCCCGACCTTGCCGACGCCCCGCTCGCACCGATGCGCCCGGTGGTGATCGCCGCACGGGACGGGCTGTCCCTCGTGTCGTACCTCACCCTGCCGGCGGATGGGGGATCGGCGCCGCGGCCGCTGGTGCTGCTGGTGCATGGCGGGCCGTGGGCGCGGGATTCCTTCGGGTTCAACCCGTATCACCAGTGGCTGGCCAACCGGGGCTATGCCGTGCTGTCGGTCAATTTCCGGGCCTCGACCGGGTTCGGCAAGGCGTTCCTCAATGCCGGCGACCGCGAATGGGGCCGGGCGATGGATGACGACCTGCTCGATGCGGTGGACTGGGCGATCGGCCAGGGCATCGCCGATCCAAGCCGGATCGCCATCATGGGCGGGTCCTATGGCGGGTATGCGACGCTCGCCGCGATGACCCGGAATCCGGAGCGCTATGCCTGCGGGGTGGACATCGTCGGTCCGTCCAATCTCGAAACCCTGCTCGCGACGATTCCGCCCTATTGGGAGGCGGGGCGCAGCATCTTCACCCGCGCGCTCGGCGACCCGGCGACGCCGGAGGGCGCGGCGCTGCTGCGCGAGCGCTCGCCAGTGCACCAGGCCGCGCGCCTCGCCCGGCCGCTGCTGATCGGCCAGGGGGCGAACGACCCGCGGGTGAAGCAGGCCGAGTCCGACCAGATGGTGGCGGCGCTGAAGGCGAAGGGGATCGCGGTGACCTACGTCCTGTTCCCCGACGAGGGGCACGGTTTCGCGCGGCCGGAGAACAGCATCGCCTTCAACGCGATCACCGAGCATTTCCTCGCCGCCCATCTCGGCGGGCGGGCGGAAGCGTTGGCGGCGGAAGAGATCGGCCGGTCGACGGCGCAACTCCTCGAAGGGGCGGAGATCCTGCCATGAAGGGCATCGTCACCCGCAAGCGCGTCATGATGGCGCTGGAAATCCTGTTCAATTTCCTGCTGCCCTGGACCGTCTATCATTTCAGCAAGCCGCATATCGGCGAGATCCACGCGATCATGGCCTCGGCGGCGCCGCCGATCGTCTGGAGCCTCGTCGAGTTCGCCCGCCACCGGCGGGTCGACGCGATCTCGGTCATGGTGCTCGGCGGCATCGCGCTCTCGCTCGCCGGGTTCGCGCTCGGCGGTTCGCCCAAGCTGCTGCTGATGCGGGAATCGCTAGTCACCGGACTGATCGGCTTCATCTTCATCGTCTCGGCGCTGATCCGCCGGCCGCTGATCTATGTGCTCGCCAGCGCCAGCCTGAAGCGGCAATCGGCCGAGGACAGCGCGGAATTCGAATCCTATCGCCACCAGCCGGGCTTCCGGCGGGTGATGACGGTGATGACGATCGTCTGGGGCATCGGGCTGGTGGTGGAGACGGCCGTGCGCAGCGTGCTGGTGTTTTCGCTGCCGGTCGGCCGGTTTCTCATCGTCGGGCCGATCGTCGGCTACGTGACCATCGGGCTGCTGATGCTGTGGACCTTCCTCTATGGCCGTTCCGCGGAAAAGGCTGGACTTCTGGAAGGATGAGACCTACCTACATTTAAAATTCATGACATTACATTCATATATTGGACATGTATCAAGTCCGTATGAGTTTTAACCAAATCTTGTTTTACCGACAGACTGCGAGTGCCGGGCTTGTGACGGAACGGGGCAAAAATGCGGCGGTGGGCGACCTCGCCACGGCAATGATGTGACCGCGCGGGACGCCGGTTCCCGGCCGCGGGCTGGAGACAACCGACGGTGGCTGAGACTTCGATCCCGCTGACGCTGGCGCAGGCCGGTGCGACCGATCCGGCGCCCGAAGCGTTCATGCCCACCATGATCGCCGGTTTTGACTGGGCCGCGACACCGCTCGGCCCGATCGATACCTGGTCGGCAATCCGGCGGCGG
Organism: Acidiphilium sp. PM; assembly: GCF_000219295.1. Classification (NCBI taxonomy): domain Bacteria; kingdom Pseudomonadati; phylum Pseudomonadota; class Alphaproteobacteria; order Acetobacterales; family Acidocellaceae; genus Acidiphilium; species Acidiphilium sp. PM. The sequence goes on along the minus strand of NZ_AFPR01000057.1, from coordinate 8,379 downwards.
ACCGTGCAGCTGATCTGCCGCTCGGACATCGCCATCGCGACAATGTGGGGCCCCGAGGGCATCCTGATCTACAACGACGCCTGCGCCGCGCTGCTTGGCCGGCATCATCCGGGCAGCCTCGGGCAGCCGGCGGCGCAGGCGAACCCGCGCATGAAGCGCTTCATCCGCGACATTCTCGCCCGTGTCCACGCGGGCGAGACGGTGGTGCTGCACGATTACAGCCTGGTGTCCGACCGTGGCGACAGCCCCGAGCAGATCTGGCTCAGCCTGTCCTATACGCCGATTCTCGACGCCGACGGCCGGATCGACGGGGTGCACGCCGCCCTGACGGAAACGACGAACCAGGTGCGCGAGCGCGAGGAGGTCGAGACCGCGCTGCGGCAGTCGATGAAAATGGAGGCGATCGGCCAGCTGACGGGCGGCATTTCGCACGACTTCAACAATCTTCTCACCGGGATTCTTGGCAATCTCGACATGCTGGCGACGCGGATCGAGCAGGGCGACCACGCGTCCGCGATGTCCTATCTCGATGGCGCGCGCAGCGCCGCGAGCCGGGCCGCCGGCCTGACCCAGCGGCTGCTGACCTTCGCGCGCCGGCAAGCCCTGGCGCCCGCCGCCATCTCGGTGGCGACGCTGCTCGACGACCTGCACGAACTGATCGACCGGACCGTGGGGCCGGCCATCGAGGTGCAAACGCTCTACCCGCCGGATCTCCGCGCCGGCTTCTGCGATCGCAACCAGCTGGAGAACGCGCTGCTGAACCTCGCCATCAACGCACGCGACGCGATGCCGGAAGGCGGCAGGCTCACGATCGAGGCGAGCAATGCCACGCTGGTAGCACCCGCCCGCGGCCAGACGCACACGGAAGGCGACTATGTCCGGCTGACCATCACGGATACCGGCTGCGGCATGTCGGACGCCGTCAAGGACCGCGTCTTCGAGCCGTTCTTCACCACCAAGCCCGCAGGCCAGGGCACCGGGCTCGGCCTGTCGATGGTGTATGGTTTCATCAAGCAGTCGGGCGGGCACATCGAACTTGCCAGCGAGGCCGGCAGGGGCACGAAGATCAGTCTGTTCATTCCCTGCAACCAGCTTTCCGGCGCCACAGAAACATCGGACGCTCCGGCGCCGGCGCCCGACATGCGATGGGACGAAACCTCCGGCCTCATCCTCGTCGTCGATGATGAGCCGGGCCTGCGCACGCTGCTCGCCGACATGCTCCGCGAACAGGGATTTTCCGTGCGGATGGCCGCGGACGCGGAAGCCGCCCTCGCGATCCTTCGCGCGGAGCCGGATATCGATCTGCTGATCGCCGATATCGGGCTGCCCGGCGCCATGAATGGACGGCAACTGGCCCTTGCCGCGCGCGCCGACCGCCCCGAACTGCCCCTTCTTTTCGTGACCGGGCTGGACGAAACCACATCGTCCGGACCGCCGTTCGACAGCGCGCCCACCGCGATGCTGCGAAAGCCCTTCTCGTTCGGCTGCCTTCACACGCAGGTCGGCCTGTTGCTGGCCCATAGCCGGACGGCGACACCGCCCCGAAGCATGGGCTGACCGGACGCTCCTCGGGAAATCGTCGATCCGGCGGTTTCAGCCGGCGAGCGCGCGCAGGGCCCTTGCCTGATCCGGCCAGTTCGGCAGGCCGCCAGCATGTTTCCAGGCAATGGCGCCCATCTGCGCCCTCAGCGCCGGGCTGAAGACCAGGCGACGTAGCGCCTTGCCGAGCTGGGCGACGTCATCAACCGGGGCGACGATGCCGGCCCCGGTGGGCACGAGCTGGCCGGCCGCGCCGCCATCGCAGATGGCGACGGGCAAGCCGCGCGCCATCGCCTCGGCAATCGCCATGCCGAATCCCTCGAAGCGCGTCGCCAGCGCGAACATGTCCGCCTCCGACCAGGCATCATCAAGCGCGCCGCCGGTGAGCGGCCCGCGCCGTTCAACGCGCCCGGCAATGCCGAGATCGGCGGAAAGACGGTCGAGCCCCGCGGCATAATCCGGATCGCGCGGCTCTCCCGCCAGGACCAGCCGCCAGTCGAGATCGTGCAGCGTCGCAAGCGCGCGGAGCAGAATGTCGTGCCCCTTGCGGTATGTCAGGGTTCCGAGGGCCAGCAGCGTGCAGGGGCTTCCGTCGGGCGGGACCGGGCTCAATGTACGGCATGGATAGCGGTCGGTCCCGGGGACCAGCACCGTGATCCGTTCGCGGATGACGCCGAATTCGGCCGACAGCCTGTCGGCGATCGGATCGCTCGCGGCGATGACGCGGCTGAAACCGGGCAGGACCTGACGTTCGAATGCCTTGAGCGCCTGCCGACGGTCCTCCGGCGTGCCCGGCTCCAGGGCTGTCGGATGGTGGATGAGGGCAATCGCCCCGCGCGCCTGCAGCGCGGGAATCGCATCACGCGCAAATTCGAAGGCTGCACCTTCCACAATCACGAACGCCCCGGCATCCATCCGCGCAGCGAATGAGGATGCGACCGGCGCATCCAGCGCGTGAACCTCCGAACTTCCCCCCAGTTCCCCCCAGGCAGCGAGCAGGCGGCGGTGGTAGAACGATGCGCCCGTCACGGATTTGAACGGGGCTTCTGTGATCAGCACCAACTTCATGGAGCCGGGATGCCACAGGCACCCCGATCTGGCCAGAGATCGGCGGTGAGATCAGGCCCGCAGGACGAGCGCGACGGGGGCGGTCGGCCGCGCCGCGCCCTCCTGGCCATAGGGCTGCAACGGCTCACCGGCCGCGCGGCTCGTATCGAGCGCCTGCATGACCGTCTGGATCACCCGTTGCTGCGTCTCGATCGCCTGGCGCAGCAATTTCCCGTTGGCCGCCGCCGCCGCGTCCAGGCGCTGCTGCACCGCCTCGACCCGCCGGCCGTCGCGCGGTTTTCCGGCGACGCCGAGATCCAGGGCGGCCTCCAGGCGGCCGATCGCCGCGCGCTTGGCCTCGGCAAGCGCCGCGCTCACGGCAAAATCCTGAATCGAGAGGCTGCGGTTTTCCTCTTCCAGGATCGTGGCCAGGGCCTCGGCGGCTTCGATTGCACTACCCGGTGATGTGTCGTTGTTCATGAACCTGATCCTGTCGATGAGGAGGGCGCCGGAGACGCCGCGCCGTGCGACGTCGCGCCGGATGACATTTTCGCCTTCTGCTGGTCGGCCTCGAGCGCGCGTTCGATCATCGGTGCCAGGCCGAGGCCGCCCCGCGCCTCGATCGACTTCGCGATCGCGTCGATGAAGAAGGGCCGGAACGATTTCTCGACCGAGCCGCCGCCGAATGGCGCCTGCGCCGAGCCGACGGAGGAAAACATCGGCTTGAGCAGCTGGGCGATCGCCATCGCCTCGAAATGATGGGCGGCCTTCACGATTTCGGCACTGCCCAGGGTCGACTGGCCGGCCCGGGGAAGCGGCGCGGCCTGCGGCTTGGTGAGCGAATCGAGCGCCGCACCGAGAGGCAGGCCGGATACGGAGCCCACGGTCATTGCACGACCAGCCGTGCCTGCAGGGCGCCGGCCGCCTTGATCGCCTGGAGGATGCTGATCATGTCGTGCGGTGCGACACCCAGCGAATTCAGGCTCGAGACCAGTTGCTGCAGGCTGATATTGCCGTGCACGATATCCATCTTCTTCCCCCTGTCCTTCTTCACGGAAATCGAGGTCTGCGATGTCGCGACGGTGGTGCCGCCGGCGAGCGGATTGGGCTGGCTGACAACCGGGGTGTTCTTCACCGTGACGGTGATGTTCCCCTCGTCGATGGCGACGGTGCTGATCCGCACATTCGCACCCATCACGATGGTGCCCGTCGCCTCGTCGACGACGACGACCGCAGGCGTAGACGGCTGAACGCGCAGATCCTCGATCTCGGCCAGATCGCTGACGACATTGCGCCCCTTGAGATCAAGGGTGATCGTGCGCGGATCGTCCACCGTTGCAATCCCCGGACCAAGACGCTCGTCGATCACACGCGAAATGCGCATCGCGGTCGTGAAATCGGGGTTGCGGAGCTCGAGTTTCGGCGTCTTCTCGGAGGCCAGCTTGAAGCTGACCGAACGCTCGACGATGGCGCCGTTCGTGATCCGGCCGACCGTAGGCACGCCCTGCGTGAAGGATGCGTTCGCCCCCGCGGCCTGGATGGCTCCGGTGACCAGCGAACCCTGGGCGACGGCATAGACCCGGCCATCGGCGCCGAGCAGCGGGGTCACCAGCAGCGTGCCGCCGGTCAGATCCGTCGCATCGCCCATCGCCGACACCGTGACGTCGATCGTCTCGCCGCTATGGGCGAAAGCCGGCAGGTTCGCCGTGACCATGACGGCGGCGATATCCTTGGTCTGCAGGTTCTGGGCCTGGTTCTGCGTGTTCACGCCGAGCCGTTCGAGCATGCCGATGAGCGACTGGCGCGTGAAGATCGAGTTGTTCAGCGAGTCGCCGGTACCTCTGAGGCCGACGACGAGGCCGTAGCCGATCAGCTGGTTGTCTCGTATCCCCTGTATGTCGGTGATATCCTTGATCCGGACCTCGGAAAATGCCGGGCGCATGCACTGGATAAGGATGCAGACCGCCGCCCAGGCGATCAGCAGAACCGCCCGCCAGCGATGCTGGCCGCTGCAGCAGATTGCAAAGAAATTTCGGGTCATCCTGGCGCGATCATTTTGGTCACTGCACAGGACTTTCGCAGCAAAAAGTTAACAATTTGCAGCTATCAGAAATTTTGTGAGGCGGCGGCTTCGGATGGAGAGTTGAATGACGAGAGTTTCAGGGCTGCGCGGCAGCGGGCCGGTCGGCGGCATTGGCGGCAGGACCGGTCCCGCCGCTGCGGCAGGCGGCGGCTTCACGATCACGACCCAGAGCCAGCAGGCCGCCATCGCGGTCGCGCCGGTGGACATGGCCGGGCTGATCAGCCTGCAGGACGAGGACGGACCGGTCCGGCGCGACCGCGCCGCGCACAGGGCCGGCGAACAGACGCTCGGATCGCTCGCCGCGCTCCAGGCCGCGCTGCTCGGCGGCGCCCGGCCGGATCTCGACACGCTGCGCCAGATGATCGAGAACATGCCCCGTCCCGCCGATCCGGCGCTGCAGACCGTCATCGGCGCCATCAGGCTGCGCGCGAGAGTGGAACTCGCCCGCCACGAAAGGTTGTGACCATACGGTGAATTGCTCCCTTCGTGGCCTTGGCGTCCGATTGCCGCGCGGCTATAAGCCGGCCACCTGCGGCCTCTCATCGACTGGATCAGAGGCTCGTGCGTTGGAGGAACTGACATTAATGTTAATTACTCTTGCACCGGACTATTCGCCGAGCGAGGATGAAGAGTTCATGAATCCGATGCAGGTCGAATTTTTCCGCCAGAAGCTGCTTCGCTGGCGGCACGACCTGCTGATGGAAGCCAACGGAACCCTCGCCAGCCTGTCCGAGGGCGGCATTCTCGAACCCGACATTACCGACCGGGCCAGCGTCGAAACCGACCGGGCCCTCGAATTGCGCACCCGGGACCGCGCCCGCAAGCTGATCGGCAAGATCGACCAGGCACTCGCCCGGATCGAAAACGGCACTTATGGCTATTGCGAGGAAACCGGCGAGCCGATCGGCCTGAAACGGCTGATGGCACGGCCGATCGCCACACTGTCGATCGAGGCGCAGGAACGCCACGAGCGGCAGGAGCGGATCCAGCGGGACGACTGACGGATGCTTTGAATGCCGACGCGGTGACCGCGCCGGCGTTCAACCGGGCGGAAGCCCCGCGAGAGATCGGAATTCCGCCTCGCTGAGGACGGTCACGCCGAGGCTGGCTGCTTTCGCGGCCTTGGAGCCGGCGTCCGCGCCCACCACCACGAAGTCGGTCTTCTTCGAGACGGACTCGGTCACCCTGGCCCCCAGTGCCTCCGCCCGCGCCTTGGCCTCCGGGCGGGTGAGCGACTCGAGGGTGCCGGTGAAAACGATCGTCTTGCCGGCGAGCGCCCCGCCCGCCGCCGCGACCTCGTCCTCGATGGTCAGCATCGGCACCAGGCGGTCGAGCAGGTCGCGGTTATGCGGTTCGGCGAAGAAACCGGCGAGTTCCTCGGCGATCGATGGGCCGATCCCGGAAATCGAGCCGAGTTCCAGCCGCGCGTCGGAACCGATCACGCCCGCCTCCTCCATCTGCCGCCGCCACACGGCATAGGACGAATAGTGCCGCGCCAGCAGCTTCGCGTTCTGCTCGCCGATCCGCCTTATGCCGAGCGCGTAGATGAAGCGCGCGAGGGAAATCCGGCGGCGGGCCTCGATCGCGGCGATCAGCTTGCGCGCCGAGACCTCGCCCCAGCCCTCCAGCGCCGCGATCGCGGCCTCGCGGTCGCGGAGGGCAAAAATGTCCGCCGGGCTTTCGAGCCAGCCGAGGCCGTGGAACTCCTGGACCGTCTTTTCGCCCATGCCCTCGATGTCGAAGGCGAGGCGCGAGCAGAAATGGAACAGGCGCTCGACCACCTGGGCCGGGCAGCTCAGCCCGCCAGTGCAGCGGCGCACCACCTCGCCGGCCGGGCGAATCGCCAGCGCGCCGCAGACCGGGCAGTGATCGGGGAAGACGAAGGGCACCGAGTCGGCCGGGCGGCGCTCGGGCAGGGCGCGGAGGATCTGCGGGATCACGTCGCCGGCGCGCTGGAGCTCCACGGTGTCGCCGATCCGCACATCCTTGCGGGCGATCTCGTCCTCGTTGTGCAGCGTCGCGTGGCTGACCAGCACGCCGCCGACATTCACCGGATCGAGCCGGGCGCGCGGGGTGAGCGCGCCGGTGCGGCCAACCTGGATGTCGATCCCGCGCAGGGTGGTCAGCGCCCGCTCGGCGGGGAATTTCCAGGCCACCGCCCAGCGCGGCGCGCGTCCGGCGAAGCCGAGGCGCTCCTGCAGCGCCAGATCGTCGATTTTATAGACGACGCCGTCGATATCGTAATCGAGCCCGGCGCGGCGCTCGCCGATCGAGCGCTGGAAGGGTTCCGCGCCCGCCTCGCTCACCCGCTCCGCCAGCGGGTTCACCGGGAAGCCCCAGCGGCGCAGGATCGCGAGATAGTCCCAATGGGTCTCGCCCACCGCCTGGCTCGCGGCGCCCCGCGCGTAGGCGAAGAGCGAAAGCCGGCGGGATGCGGTCACCGCGGGATCGAGCTGGCGCAGGCTGCCGGCCGCCGCGTTGCGCGGATTGGCGAACTGGCGGGCCTGCCCCTGGTTGAGGGTGATGAAATCCGTCTTGGTCATGTAGACCTCGCCGCGGATCTCGATGAAATCCGGCGCGTCGTCCGGCAGGGTTGCGGGGAGTTCGCGCAGCGTGCGGAGATTTTCGGTGACGTCCTCGCCCTCGGTGCCGTCGCCGCGCGTCGCGCCGCGCACGAAACGGCGGTTCTCGTAGGTCAGCGAGATCGACAGGCCGTCGATCTTCGGTTCGGCGACGAAGGCGAGCGGTGCCGCGCCGAGGCCGAGAAAGCGGCGGATGCTGGCGCAGAACTCGACGAAATCCGCCGGCTCGAACACATTGTCGAGCGAGAGCATGGGAAGGCGGTGGCGCACCTTGCCGAACGCGCCCGACGGGGCCGCGCCGACCTGGTCGAGTGCGGCGGCGAGATCGGGATGCGCGGCCCGCAGGGACTCGGCTTCGTGGCGCAGCGCGTCATAGGCCGCATCGTCCATGATCGGCGCATCGTCGCGATAATAGGCGGCATCGGCGGCGGCGAGCCGCTCGACCAGTTCGGCCAGCCGCGCCTTCGGGTCCGCCGGTTCCGGCACGCCGCTCGCGGGACTCGTCACGATCCGGCCATGAGGCTGCGCGCCGCGTCTCGGGCGGCGTCGGTGATGGTTTCCCCGGCGAGCATGCGGGCGATTTCCTCCTGGCGCGCGGTCGGATCGAGTCGTGTGACGGTGGTCCGCGTCCGGTCGCGGGCGCTGGCCTTGCTGACCTGGAAATGCGCATCGGCGCGGGCGGCGACCTGCGGCGAATGGGTTACCACGAGAACCTGCGTCTCGCGGGCGATCCGGGCGAGGCGTTCGCCTACCGCGGCCGCGGTGGCGCCGCCGATACCGCTGTCCACCTCGTCGAAAATCAGCGCGCCGACCGGCGATTCGCCGGCGAGCACGACGTTGAGCGCCAGCAGCAGGCGCGAGAGTTCGCCGCCGGACGCCACCTTGTCGAGCGGGCCGGGCGCGCTGCCCGGATTGGTCGCGACGAGGAAGCGCACGGCGTCCGCGCCGCGCGCGTTCCATTGCGCCTCCGGCAGGTCGGTGCGGGCGACGACGAATCGCGCGCGGTCGAGCTTGAGCGGCGCGAGTTCCCGCGCCACCGCGGCGGCCAGCCGTTCCGCCGCCGCGCCGCGGGCCTTGCTGAGGGCGGCGGCCGCCTCGCGATAGGCGGTGCGGGCGGCACGGCTCGCA
>NZ_AFPR01000058.1:0-9954 GCF_000219295.1 Acidiphilium sp. PM | reverse complement strand
TCGGCGTTGGTCTCGCGCGCGGCCTCGGCGATGCGGGCGGACTTGCCGCGGCGGCCGCGCAGGTAATACAGCTTCGCCCGGCGCACCACGCCCCGGCGGGTGACGGCGATCTCGGTCACATTCGGCGAATAGAGCGGAAACACGCGCTCCACGCCCTCGCCATACGAAATCTTCCGTACGGTGAAGTTCGAGTTGATGCCGCGATTCGACCGCGCGATGCACACGCCCTCGAACGCCTGGATGCGGGTGCGCTCGCCCTCGGTCACCCGGACCGAAACGCGGAGATTGTCGCCCGGCTTGAAGTCCGGCACGGCGCGGGCTTCCGCGAGCTTGCCGATCTGCTCGGCGTCGATGGTCTGGATCACGTTCATGTCTGGCATCCTTTCGGGGGAGTTCATTTACGGAAGAGCCGGCTGGCTGGCAATGTGCCGGGCCCATAGATCTGGTCTGCGCCGCCTGGTCACGGCCTCGGCCTCGGCGCGGCGCCAGGCGGCGATGGCGGCATGATGGCCGGAGAGCAGCGCCTCCGGCACCGCCCGCCCCTGCCACACGGCCGGGCGGGTATAATGCGGATATTCGAGCAGCGTGCCGTCCGAGAAGCTTTCCTCCTCGGCGCTCTCCGCCGCCCCCATCACGCCCGGCAGCAGGCGGATGGTGGCATCGAGCAGCGCGAGCGCCGCGATCTCGCCGCCCGAGAGCACGAAATCGCCGAGGCTGATCTCCTCCGCCTCGTTGGCATCGAGGGCGCGCTGGTCGAACCCCTCGAACCGGCCGCAGAGCAGCACGGCACCCGGCCCTTCGGCGAGCCGGCGGATGCGCGCCTGGGTCAGCGGCGCGCCGCGCGGGGTCAGCGCGATCAACGGTCGCCCGTCCCGCGCCTGGCCGATCGCGGCATCCAGCACGTCCGGCCGCAGCACCATGCCCGCGCCGCCGCCGAACGGCGTGTCGTCCACCGCGCGATGCCGGCCGAGGCCGAAATCGCGCAGGTTCACGCAATCCAGCGCCCAGATGCCCGTCTCCAGCGCGCGTCCGGCCAGCGACTGGCCGAGCGGCCCCGGAAACATCTCGGGGAACAGGGTGATGATCGTGGCGCGGAAGCTCATTCCCGCATCTCCACCTCAACCGGCCGCACCACCACGGCGCGACCGCCCGGCAGGTCGATCTCCGGCACCACCGCGCGGGTGAAGGGCAGCAGCGAGCCGTCGGAGAGTTCGATGCTCGCGCCGGCGCCGAAATCATGCACCGCGCGGATCGTGCCGAGTGCCGCCCCATCCGGCCCCACCGCGTGCAGCCCGATGAGGTCGGCGAAGTAGAATTCGTCCTCGTCCTCGGGCGGCGGCAGGTCGGCCCGGCGCACATAGAGCCGAAGATTGGTCAGCTTCGCCGCCGCATCGCGATCGGCGATCGTGGCGGCCTCGTCGCCCTCGCCGATGGTGACGCGCGCGATCCCCGCCCCGGTCCAGGCCAGCCCGACCCGCCGGCCGCGCTCGTCGCGCAACGGCAGCTCGGCCAGCCCCTCCGGGTCCGGCGAATAGGTGGTGACATGCACGGCCCCGCGCACACCGTGGGGCCGGCCGATCACGCCCATCAGGATCAGGCGATCATCCATCGCTCAGCCGCGAAATCAGGCCTCGGCGGCCTTGGCGCGCTCGGCGGCGCGCTCCTGCGCCTTCTTCTTCGGCGCGGACTGCACGGGCTGCTCGCGGAACGCCGGCATCGGCGCGAGGCCGGCCTTGCCGATGAAACGGGCGACGCGGTCGGTCGCCTGCGCGCCCTGGCTCAGCCAGTGCGTCACGCGATCGGTCACGAGGCGGATGCGATCCTCGTGATCGGCCGGCAGCATCGGGTTGTAGGTGCCGATCCGCTCGATGAACTTGCCATCGCGCGGGCTGCGCGAGTCGGCGACGACGATGTGGTAGAACGGCCGCTTCTTCGCACCCGCGCGGGCCAGTCTGATCTTCAACGACATTCCATTGTCTCCTGGTCAGTAGTCTCGGTGGCGGCCAACCCGGCCGCCGTGGTTTCAGAACGGGCCGAAGCCCGTCGTTTTTCAGTCCGGGCCGAAACCCGCGGTCTCAAAACGAGCAAAAACCCGTGGTCTCGAAACGGGCGCAAGCCCGGGTCTCAGAACGGGCGGCGCCCGCCTCCCTGCGGCAGCAGCGCGGCCAACCCGCCGCGCGCGAGGCCCTTCTGGCCCAGCTTCTGCGCCCGCTTCATCATGTCCTTCATCTGCTCGAACTGCTTGAGCAGCCGGTTGACCTCCTGCACCGAGGTGCCCGAACCCGCCGCCACGCGCTTCTTCCGGCTCGCCTTCATGATGTCCGGATTGGCCCGCTCGGCCTTGGTCATCGAGGAGATGATCGCCGCCTGCCGCTTCAGGATCGAGGTGTCGAGATCCGCCTCGGCGAGCTGCTGCTTGATCTTGCCCACGCCGGGCAGCATGCCCATGATGCCCGAGAGCGAGCCCATCTTGGTGATCTGCTTGAGCTGCTCGGCATAATCCTCGAGGTCGAACTTGCCGCGCGCCATCTTCCTGGCGAGCTGCTCGGCCTTCTGCTGGTCGACATTCTCCGCCGCCTTCTCGACCAGGCTGACAATGTCGCCCATGCCGAGGATGCGCCCGGCGATGCGCTCGGGATGGAACGGCTCCAGCGCATCGAGCTTCTCGCCCATGCCCATCAGCTTGATCGGCGCGCCCGTCACCGCCCGCATCGACAGCGCGGCGCCGCCCCGCGCGTCGCCATCGAGCCGCGTCATGACGATGCCGGTGATGCTCACCGCCTCGTTGAACGCCGTCGCCGTGGCGAGCGCGTCCTGGCCGGTCATCGCGTCGACCACCAGCAGCGTCTCCGCCGGCGCGGTCACGTCGCGGATCGCCTTGACCTCGTCCATCAGCGCCTGGTCGATCGCGAGCCGTCCGGCGGTGTCGAGGATGACGACGTCGAACACCTCGCGCCGCCCGGTCTCCATCGCCCGCCGCGCGATCTGCACCGGCGTCTCCCCCGGCACGATCGGCAGGCTCGCCACCCCGGCGCGCTCGGCCAGCTGCGCGAGCTGGAGCTGCGCCGCCGGACGCTGGGTATCGAGGCTCGCCAGCAGCACCTTCTTGCGCTGCTTCTCCTTGAGCAGGAGCGCGATCTTGCCCGAGGTCGTGGTCTTGCCCGAGCCCTGCAACCCGACCATCAGGAACGGAATGGGTGATGCCGCGTTGAGGTTGAGCGGCACCGCCCCCTCGCCGCCGAGGGCGTCGACCAGCGCGTCGTTGACGATCTTGACGACCTGCTGCCCCGGCGAGACCGCCCGCAGCACCTCCGCGCCCACCGCCTGCAACCGCACCTTGGCGATGAAATCCCGCACCACCGGCAAAGCGACGTCGGCTTCGAGCAGCGCGAGGCGGATATCCCGCATCGCCTCGATCACATCGCTTTCGGACAGCGCGCCGCGCCGGCGCAACCGGTCGAAAACATCCCCGAGCTTGCCCGACAGGGCGTCAAACATCGCAACCCGCTCCATCAACGAAAAACGCGCCGCGGTGCGAAACTCGCAGCGCGACGGCTCTATTCCGCTCCGCCTATGGCCGAATTTGCCGCCGCTGGCAAGCGCGTCCCCAAACGAAAGCGGCGGAGCCAGTGGCCCCGCCGCCGGATCGTCCCGCGTTCGCCCGGCTTACTTGCCGAGCGACTGCACGATCTCCTCGGTCATCTTCTTCGCGTCGCCGAACAGCATCATCGTGTTGTCGCGGAAGAACAGCTCGTTCTCCACCCCGGCATAGCCCGAGGCCATCGAGCGCTTGACGAACAGCACCGTCTTCGCCTTGTCGACCTCGAGGATCGGCATGCCGTAGATCGGGCTCGACGAATTGGTCTTCGCCGCCGGGTTGGTCACGTCGTTCGCGCCGATCACGTAGACCACGTCGGCGGTCGAGAACTCGTTGTTGATCTCCTCGAGCTCGAACACCTCGTCATACGGCACCTGCGCCTCGGCGAGCAGCACGTTCATGTGCCCCGGCATGCGGCCGGCGACCGGATGGATCGCGTATTTCACCTCGACGCCCGCCTCCTTCAGCAGGTCGGACATCTCGCGCACCGCGTGCTGCGCCTGGGCCACCGCCATGCCGTAGCCCGGCACGATGATCACCTTCGAGGCGTTGCTCATGATGAAGCTCGCATCCTCGGCCGAGCCGATCTTCACCGCCTTGTCGCCGGCGGCCCCCGCGGGGCCGGCCGCGGCGGCGGCATCGGTGCCGAAGCCGCCGAGCAGCACGTTGAGGATCGAGCGGTTCATCCCCTTGCACATGATGTAGGAGAGAATCGCACCCGACGAGCCGACCAGCGCGCCGGTCACGATCAGCGCGATGTTGCTGATGGTGAAGCCGATGCCCGCCGCCGCCCAGCCGGAATAGGAGTTCAGCATCGAGATCACCACCGGCATGTCCGCACCGCCGATCGGGATGATCAGCAGCACGCCAAGCGCGAGCGCGAGGGCCGCGATGATCCAGAACAGCACCTGCGAGCCGCCCGAGGCGACGAAGGCGATGATCAGCACCACGAGCAGGATGCCGAGGCCGAGATTGAGCTTGTGCTGGCCGGGGAAATTGATCGGCGCGCCGCTCATCAGCGCCTGCAGCTTGGCGAAGGCGATGACCGCGCCGGTGAAGGTGATGGCGCCGATCGACAGGCCGAGCGACATCTCGATGAGGCTTTCGAGATGCAGGTGCCCCGGCGTGCCGATGCCGAAGCTCTGCGGCGCGTTCAGCGCCGAGGCGGCGACGAACACCGCGGCAAGCCCCACCAGCGAGTGGAACGCGGCGACGAGCTGCGGCAGCGCGGTCATGTTGACCCGCCGCGCCACCACCGCGCCGATCGCGCCGCCGATGACGACGCCGAGCACGATGAGCCCCACGCCCGAGAGCAGCATCGCCGGATGCGCCAGCGTCGCCAGCGCGGCGATCGCCATGCCGGCCATGCCGAGCAGGTTGCCGCGCCGCGCGGTCTCGGGATGCGAGAGCCCGCGCAGGGCCAGGATGAACAGGACGGCCGCCACCAGATAGGCGAGCGTGATCCCCGGATCGGATGCGTAATTCATTGTCGCGCCGCCCTTACTTCGCTTTTTTCTTGAACATGGCCAGCATGCGCTGGGTCACGAGGAAGCCGCCCACGATGTTCACGCTGGCCAGCAGCACCGCGATGAAGCCGAAGGCATGCGCGGCATAGCCGCCCTTCAGCCCTGTCGCGAGCATCGCGCCGACGATGATCACCGACGAGATGGCGTTGGTCACCGCCAGCAGCGGCGAGTGCAGCGCCGGGGTGACGCTCCAGATCACGTAATAGCCGACGAACACCGCCATCACGAAAATGGCGAACAGGTCGATCAGCGGGGCGCCGTGCGGCGCGTGCGCCGCCGCCTGGGCGGCGAAGCCGGCGGCGTTCTGCGCCAGCACGGTGGCCTTGTGCGCGAGCGCGTCGGCCTGGTCCGCGAGTTGTGCAGGGGTCATGATGTGGCTCCTAGGCAGCTGCTTGCGGCTGGAAGTTCGGATGAACGACGGCGCCATCCCGCGTGAGCAGGACGCCCTTCACGATATCGTCGTCGGCGGGCAGTTTCGGCCGCCCGGCCTCCTTGTCCCAGAACCCGGTGAGGAAGGTCGAGAGGTTGCGCGCATAGAGCGTGCTGGCGGCGACGCCGATGCGCGACGGCCAGTTCCTGTGCCCGAGCACGATCACGCCGTTCTCCGTCACGATCCGCTCGCCCGGCACCGTCGCCTCGCAGTTGCCGCCGGCATCCGCCGCGATATCGACGATCACGCTACCCATCCGCATCTTCGCCACCGCGTCGGCGGTGACGATGGTCGGCGCCTTGCGCCCCATCACCAGCGCGGTGCAGATGACGATGTCGTTCTTCGCCACCGTCTCGGCGATCAGCGCCGCCTGCTTGGCGCGGAACTCCGCACTCATCTCCTTCGCGTAGGCGCCGGTCTGCGCCTTGCTCTCCTCGTCCTCGACGCCGACGAAGGTCGCGCCGAGCGACTTGATCTCCTCCTTCGCCGCCGGCCGCACGTCGGTCGCCGAGACGATGGCGCCGAGCCGGCGGGCGGTGGCGATCGCCTGCAACCCGGCAACCCCGGCGCCGACCACGAACACGCGCGCCGGCGGCACGGTGCCGGCCGCCGTCATCATCATCGCGAAGCCGCGCGGAAACGCCTCCGCCGCCTCGATCACGGCGCGATAGCCGGCGAGATTCGCCTGGCTCGACAGCACGTCCATCGACTGCGCGCGGGTGATGCGCGGCAGCAGCTCCATCGAGCAGGCGTCGATCCCGGCCTTCGCATAGGCCTGCACCCGCTCCTGATTGCCCATCGCGCCGAGCGTGCCGACCAGCAGCGCGCCGCGCTCGATCTGCGCCAGAATCTCGTCCCCGGGCGGCTGCACCGTGAACACGATGCCGGCCCCCTTCAGTGCCGAGGCCGCATCCGGCGCGATCTCCGCGCCGGCCTCGCGCAGCGCCGCGTCGGAGACCGAGGCCCGCTCGCCGGCCCCCGCCTCGATCACCACGTCGAGCCCGAGGGCCTTCAGCTTCTTGATCGAATCCGGCACCGCGGCGACGCGGGTCTCGCCCGGCAGACGCTCTTTCAACACCGCAAGACGCATCATATCCATCCCTTCGTTCAACACCGCGCAACGATCGTGCGCCCCGGCGTCCGAAATATTGTGTCGCACCGCACCATTCAAAGCAGCAATTATGCCACAGATGTGATAACGGTCCCGCAATCTCGCACCATGCGCGGGCCGCGCTGTCAAGACGGCACCCATGCGCGCCCGATCGTCTCGACAGGGGGACCCGCATACCCCACAATAGTGCGACTGGTTCTGAGGAGTAGGCATGACAAGCGACATGAGCAACAGGCTCGCCCCCCGCGCCGATGACGAGGACGCCCCCGAGAAGGAGGCGCCCGAGGCCGCCAAGGCCGGCAAGGTCGGGCCCGAACTCGAAAACCGTCTGTTCAAGCAGCGCAAGGTGCTGATCTTCGGCGAGATCCACGACCGCATCGCCCGCGCCGTCACCGGCCAGCTCCTCGCCCTCGCCGGCGCGAGCGACGAGCCGATCGACGTGTTCGTCAACTCGCCGGGCGGCCATGTCGAGAGCGGCGACACGATCCATGACGTGATCCGCTTCGTCGACGCCACCGCGCCGGTGCGGATGATCGGCACCGGCTGGGTCGCCAGCGCCGGCGCGCTGATCTACCTCGCCGGCCACAAGGACCGCCGCTTCTGCCTGCCCAACACGCGCTTCCTGCTGCACCAGCCGATGGGCGGCGTGCGCGGCCCGGCGACCGATATCGACATCGAGGCCCGCGAGATCATCAAGATGCGCGAGCGGATCAACCGCATCATCGCCCGCGAGACCGGGCAGGACTATGCCCGCGTCGAGAAGGACACCGACCGCAACTACTGGATGGGCGCGGAGGAGGCGATCGCCTACGGCATGGTCAGCCGCGTCGTGCAGACCATGAAGGATCTGGACGCCGCCTGATCCCCCCGGCGGCCGCGGCGTCAGCCGTGGCCGTCCTCCGGCGGGGACTCGCGCAGCAGGGCGAGCAGCGCCGCCGCGGCCCTGGTGCGCGTGCGGTCCTGGTGCTGGACCGCGAAATAGGTCCGCCGCGGCAGCTTCACCGGCACCTCCACCACCTTGCCCGCGGCCAGCGCATCGGCGCAGACCAGCTCGGAGAGGATCGTCGCCCCGGCGCCGCCGCTCACCGCCGTCAGCACCGAATTGTTCGCCGGCAGCTCGATCGCCACATCGACCGCCGCATGGTCGATCCCGAGCCCGGCCAGCGCCTCGAAGAGCACCGCCCGCGTCCCCGACCCGTCCTCGCGCAGCACCCAGCTGCCGGAGGCGAGCTCCGCCGGCCGCAGCGCGCGCCGCTTCGCCCAGGGATGACCGGGGGCGACCACCATGACCAGCCGGTCCTGCGCGATCGGCTCGGCGGCGAGCCGCGGCTGGATCAGCGTATCGCCCGGCCCCTCGACGAAGCCGAGCTCGACATCCCCTTCCAGGATCGCGCGCGCCACCTCGGCCGAATTGCCGATCGAGACCGCGAGCCCGATGCCCGGATAGGCCTGCCGGAAGGCGACGAGGCGCAGCGGCAGGAAGTGGTTGGCGATGGTCTGGCTGGCCTTGATCGCCAGCCGCCCGCGCGCGAGGCCGGCGATCTCGCGCATCGTCAGCGCCGCCTGCTCCGTCCGGTTCAGGATCGCCCGCGCCTCGGTGAAGAACACGCGGCCCGCCTCGGTCAGCGCGATGCCGCGGCCGACCCGGTGGAACAGCCTGGTGCCGAATTCACGCTCCAGTGCCGCCACCGCCCCCGAGGCGGCGGACTGGGTGAGCCCCAGCGCCTCGGCGGCCCGTGTCACATGCTCGCGTTCGGCGACCGCGATGAAGATCCGCAACTGATCGAGGGTCATCCTGAACCGGCCTCGTCAGGGCAGCCTCGTCCGAACGACGTTCGCCCAGAAGCCCGTGCCCGCTAAATTTTCATACGCACGCAAAACTATGGCATAGAGCGATCCATGCATGTAAACGCATAGGACCGGCTTCACCGGACCGTCAACAGGAGGAACACTTGAAAGCACCGATCTTGCGCCGCGCCGTTCTCGTCGCGCTGCCGCTGACCCTGCTCGCCGCCGTCGCTCCCGCCCAGGCGAAAGCCCCCGTGCTGCACGTGACGAAAAGCGTCGTCATCAAGGCGCCGGCCGCGAAGGTGTGGTCGATCGTGCATGATTTCGGCAAGCTGACCTGGGTTCCCGCCGTCAAGACCAGCAAGGCCGACAAGGGCAACCACCCCGGCTCGGTGCGCCATCTCGACCTCGGCGGGCCGGTGCTGACCGAACAGCTCATCCGGTATGACGCCCGGCACATGACCTACACCTATGAAATCCAGCACACCGCCAACAACATGAAGATCCTGCCGGTGCGCGACTATGTCTCGACGATTTCGGTGCACCGGCTCGGCGCGAACGAGACCCGCCTCGTCTGGAGCGGCCATTTCCGCCGCCTCGATCTCTCCACCCATCCGAAGAAGGGCGAGGACAACGCCGCCGCGATCAAGGCGATTTCCGGGATCTACGAATCAGGGCTTGCCAACGCGGCAAAGCTCGCCGCACAATAAATATTGCAAACCGACTAGGCCGGCGGTTCGACCGCCGGCCCGACAATCAAGAGGAAGCGCCGGGCAGAACGGATGGCAAAGCCGAATACGTTGCTGAAACGAACGAGCAACGCCCTACTCGACTACATCAAGGACCTTCCGGAGGAGCCAGCCGCACTCGGGTCGGACAGCGCGCTCGCCCGCCAGTTCGGGGTGAGCCGCACCACGGTGCGCGCCGCCATCGAAACCATGATCGGGAGCGGCATCCTGGAGCGCGGCTCGGCCGGCCTGCGGATCGTGCGCCGCCCGGAACGCGCGGACTATTACACCGAGTCGGAAACCGACGGTCCGCAGGAGCAGATCGAACGCGTCTTCATGCAGCGCGTGCTCCTTGGCGACTGGCGGCCCGGGCACACCTTCTCCGAAGCCGAGCTGGCGCGCGACAGCAATGCCAGCACCGTTTCCGTCCGCGAATTCCTGATCGGCTTCTCCCGCTTCGGGCTCATCGCCAAGCAGCCGCGCGGCGGCTGGATCCTGCGGGAATTCCATGACGGTTTCGCCGCCGAGGTGGCCGACATGCGCGAACTGATCGAAATGGCCGCCCTGGCGCGCATGCCCCGCGCCGGCAGCGCCGCCCTCACCGAGGCGGCGGATGCGATGATCGCCCGCCACCGCGACATCGAGGCGGCAATCGCAAGGCGCTACACCGAGTTCGCGGCGCTGGACCGGGATTTCCATCTCTGGATCATCGGCTTCCTGAACAACCGCTTCGCCTACGATTTCTTCGACATCGTGTCCTTCCTGTTCCATTA
>NZ_AFPR01000059.1:0-2245 GCF_000219295.1 Acidiphilium sp. PM | reverse complement strand
GAAGCCGCCCGGGCAGATCCGCATCGGAGACGTGGTCCGCTATCTCGAACGCGATCAGGCCATGGTCGAATGCTTCCGCGCCGATGGCGGGCAGTGCAATCTGCTGCCGGCCTGCCGGCTGCGGCAGACGCTCAACCGGGCGAAAGACGCCTTCATCGAGACGCTCAACGGAAAATCCCTGGCCGACATGTTGCCGGTGCCGGCCAACCGCTAATTCGGCGCGCCCGCAACCAGCGAGCATTGTCGCCGTCCCGGCAGGCCCCGCCACGCTCATGGCGCACGCCCACGATGATCAGGAACCGGCCGGCCTCGGCAAGGATCGTCCGCGCGCCGATCTATCCCGCTTTCCGTGCCTTGCCGCCGCGGCGGGGCGGCGCGTGAGCTTTGATCCGGGACGGGGATTTCCTGAACCGGCCTTCCTTCCTGCCGCGACCGAAATCCTCCGCTGCCGTGCCGGGTTGGTGGCCCGCCGGTTCGATCCGCATCTCGGAATTGGTGCCGGCACCGATGGCGGCGGCAAAGGCGTCGGCCACATCGGCGCCGATTTCAAACCGCGTCTCGTGATCGAAGATGCGGATCGCCCCGATATCGCGCTTGGTGACGCCGCCGACCCGGCAGATCGCCGGCAGCAGCCATTTCGGATCGGCCTTCTTGCGGCGGCCGACATCGCACCGGAACCATACCATGGCCCGCCCGTCCTCTGCGCCCGCGGCGCGACGGGCCGCCGGACGGGGGAGGACTTCAGGCTGCGGCGCGATCTCCTCCGGCGCCGGCAGGCGGGCGCGATACAGGCGGATCAGCGCCGTTGCGACAACATCGGCCGACCGGTTCGCAAGCAGTTCACGCGCCAGGGCGATCTCCTCATCGAGCGGCGCCTCGGTCAGCACCGGATCGGTCAGCAGCCGCGCATGGTCGCGGGCGCGGATGGCCTCGGCTGTCGGAGGGGCCTCCCAGATCGCCCTGATATTCGCCGACGCAAGCAGAACCTCCGCCCGGCGCCGGCTTCTGTCAGGCACCATCAGCAGGCAGAGGCCCTTGCGTCCGGCGCGTCCGGTCCGGCCGCTGCGATGGAGCAGGGTCGCCTTGTTGGCCGGCAGGTCGGCGTGGATGACAAGGTCGAGATTGGGCAGGTCGAGTCCCCGCGCGGCGACGTCGGTGGCGATGCAGACGCGGGCGCGCCCATCGCGCAGGGATTGCAGCGCGGCATTGCGTTCCGACTGGCTGAGCTCGCCGGACAGGGCGACGGCGGCGAAGCCGCGTTCCTGAAGCCGCCCGTAAAGCTGCCGCACGGACTCGCGGGTCGAGCAGAACACCAGGCAACCGGCGCCCTCATGAAACCGCAGCAGGTTCACCAGCCCGTGCTCGACCTCGTGGGCGGCGATCCGGATCGCCCGATATTCGATATCGGCGTGCGGCTGGTTGCGCGCGACGGTGTCGATCCGCAACGCGTCGCGCTGGTATTGCCGCGCCAGCGCGGCAATCTCGCGCGCGATGGTGGCCGAGAACAGCAGCGTGCGGCGGTCCGCGGGAGACGCGCCGAGGATGAATTCGAGTTCGTCGCGAAAGCCGAGATCGAGCATCTCGTCGGCCTCGTCGAGCACGACGACCCTGAGCCGGCCGAGATCGAGATGCCGGCGCTCGATATGGTCCTGCAGGCGGCCCGGTGTGCCGACCACGATATGGCAACCGCCGGCGAGGGCGCGCTGTTCGCGCCGCGGGTCCATGCCGCCGACGCAGGAGACCACGCTCGCGCCGGTATGCTCGTAAAGCCAGGCGAGTTCGGCATGAACCTGGATGGCAAGCTCGCGGGTCGGCGCGATGATGAGCGCGAGCGGCGCGCCGGCCGGCGGCAGCACGTCCTCGTCCAGGATCGTGGCGGCGAAGGCCAGCCCGTAGGCGACCGTCTTGCCCGAGCCGGTCTGGGCCGAGACCAGGAGGTCGCGTCCTTCGGCCTCGGGTTCCAGCACGGCGCTCTGCACGGCGGTCGGGTCGGCATAACCGCGCGCCGCGAGCGCATGCTGGAGCGCGGGAGTCTCAACATAAAATGGCATGGGGCTCATTACCGCACCCGGCGGAAACGACCAACATGGCTGGCGCATACCGGCGCCGTCCCCCCACCGGGGCTGGGCCGGAACGCCCCTCGCCCGCCGGCGGATGACCGGTCGGCGGCCCTGATGCCGGCGATCGTCACCCGATGGCGAGAGGGGCGGCGGTCAGGCTGCGCACCTGTTCCGGCGTGACCCCT
>NZ_AFPR01000060.1:0-1288 GCF_000219295.1 Acidiphilium sp. PM | reverse complement strand
ACGAGGCGTGAACCCGCTGAGGCTCAGATCCCCGGCGGGCGGCACAATAGGGAGTTGAAGGAAGCCGCGTCAGTGTCCGGCGGCGACGATCCAGCGATTACTGGCCACACCCTTGAAGAGGTGGCTCACCTTGCCGTCCCGCAAACTGACCAAAGCGGCTTCATGACGGTTTTCCACGGTAACCAGCGCGTCCTTGCCATGGTCGAGGACAGCCAGGCCGCTAAGCTGGTTCATGCCCTTCGCCGGACGGACCGCGATCTCGCCGAGATATTTCGCCGTCTGGGCCGAGAATTTCAGGATGTGCCCGGAAAACCCGGCGGCATAGACGGTGTTTCCATCGGGCGAGGTGGCAAGCTGCATGAAGCCCGCCGTGGCATGCGGAATCGCCGCGTAGGAGAAATGGGGGTCGATCTCGGGTGTTCTGATCTGCGTGATAGTGCCGGTTACAGTATCGATGACGCTCATCACCCCGTTCATCATGTCCGCCGAGAACAGCTGGCCGTCGGCGGTGACAAGGTCGCCGGAGCGGGCCACCGGATAGGACCTGACGACGCGGCCAGACGGCAGGGCGACGACGCTGATCTGCCGGTCCATATTGCCGCCGACATAGAGTTCCGTTTCAGCCTGATTGGTGGCGAGCGCGTTGCCGCCGACGGCAAGAGTGAAGACCGTCTGGTGACCGGCGAGGGAATAGGCGGCGAGCGTCTTGGCCGAAAGCACGACGAGAAGGCGCTCGCGCGGCAGCACGCGGGCGACGCGTGCGCCTTTGATGGTCGGGAACGCCCCCATCCGCCGGCCAGTTTCGGCATTGAGCATGGTGATGCGGCCAATCGGCGAAGGCACGAAGACCGTCCGCGTCGCCGCGTCATACCCGGCGTAGAAGCTGTTACCTGCCGGGGTTCCGGCCTTGGCGAAGCTGGCGGCCTGGGCTGTGCGCGTTGCCGGGTTCACCACGAACACCTTCCCCGGCCCTGGGCCTTTCGGCGGATTCGCCGCCGTGCCGAGAACGAGCGGGCCGGCGCCGGCATGGGCCGCCGGGGCGGCGGCGCAGGCAATGGTGGCCGCAAGCAATAGTTTCTTGAGCATCAATCAGTCCCTTGGTGTGGTTGCCTTATATATTCGCTCAGGCGCACATAAGGTTACCCTTTTCGAGAGAGCCAACAACAAAATAACCGGCATGAGATCATCGGTGTCGAAGCGGATCGGTCCGCGCTATTGCCCCACTTGGACAGTTAGTTTTATAAAGGCTGGCGATATCAATAGTTTATTTGCCCGTGAGCGGGTGTTG
>NZ_AFPR01000061.1:0-2455 GCF_000219295.1 Acidiphilium sp. PM | reverse complement strand
CCGCGGAGGCCGCCGCCGCGCGGGCGGGGGCGATGCTGGACCGGCTCGGCATTCCAACCCCCCTGCATGCCCTGCCGCCGGTGACCTTCTCGGGCGGCGAGCAGCAGCGCGTGAACCTCGCCCGCGCCTTCGCCTGCGAGTGGCCGATCCTCCTCCTCGACGAGCCGACCGCCTCGCTCGATGCCGCCAACCGGGACATCGTGATCGGGCTGATGCGCGAGGCGAAGGCTCGCGGCGCGGCCCTGCTCGGGATATTCCACGACCGGCACGTCCGCGACGCCGTGGCGGACGAAACGCTGTCGCTCGAACCCCTGAAGGAAAGCGCATGACGACGTTCACCAATGCAAGGCTCGTGCTGCCCGACCAAATCCGCGACGGCAGCCTGTCCGTCGCGCAGGGCCGGATCGCGGCGTTCGGCGGCTCCGGCGCGGATGTCGACCTCGAGGGCGATTACCTGATTCCGGGCATCATCGACCTGCACACCGACAATCTGGAACGGCAGACCCAGCCGCGCAACAACGCGCGCTGGCCGTCGCGGTCCGCCCTGCTGACGCATGACGCGCAATGCGCTGCGGCCGGCATCACGACGGTGTTCGACGCCCTCTGCCTCGGCGATATCGGCTTCGGCAAGGCCCGCAACCAGACCTTCGAGGACGCCTTTGTCGACCTGCGCGCCCTGTTGCCGCTCGGCGCCCTGAAGAGCGAGCACTTCCTGCATCTGCGCTGCGAACTCCCCGCGCCCGAAATGCCCGGCATGCTGGCCCGCGCCATCGACGACGATCGCGTGCGGCTGATCTCGCTGATGGATCACAGCCCCGGTTTGAGCGGGCAGTATGCGGATGTCGAGCGTTACCGGCAGATGCGGCGCGACGAGGGCGTCGCCGAGGGCGAGCTCGACACCATCATCGCCGAGTTGCAGGACAATCATCACGCCTATCACGGCCCGAACCGCGCCTTCGTGATCGCCGAGGCGCGGCAGCGGGGCATTCCGCTCGCCTCCCACGACGATCACACCGAGGCCGATGTGGCGCGCAACGCGCAGGAAGGGATCGGGATCGCCGAATTTCCCGTCTCGCTCGCCGCCGCGCGGGCCGCCCGCGCGCGCGGCATGCGCAGCATCGCCGGCGCGCCGAACATCGTGCGCGGCGGGTCGCATTCCGGCAATGTCGCGGTGCTCGACCTGGTCCGCGAGGGCCTGCTCGATGCCCTGGCCTCGGACTACGTGCCGGCGTCCATGCTGGAAGCGGTGTTCTGCCTCGCCGCGCGCGAGATCCTGCCGCTGCCCGCCGCGATCGGGCTGGTCACCGCGGGGGCCGCGGACATCGCCGGGCTCGACGATCGCGGCCGGCTCGCCGTCGGACTGCGGGCCGATCTCGTGCAGGTGCGGGTCTACGAGGGTCTGCCCGTGGTCCGGTCCGTCTGGCGGGAGGGCGTGCGCATTGCCTGAACCCCACCGCGCCGCCGTCTACTACGTTCCCGAACCGGATGATCCGCTCTGGTCGCGGGGCTGCGCCTGGCTCGGCCGCGATCCGCTGAGCGGAGAGCGCCTGCCCCAGCCGCCGGTCGCCGGACTCGAGGGCATGACGGAGTCGCCACGGCGCTACGGCTTCCACGCGACGCTGAAGCCGCCGATGGCGCTGCGGCACGGGCTCGACGCCTTCATCGCCGATGCGGCGGCGCTGGCCGCGCGGATGCGGCCCTTCGACCTGCCGCCCCTCGACATCGCCAACCTGCACGGCTTCCTCGCCCTGTGCCTCGCCGGGGCGTGCCCGCCGATGCGCGACCTCGCCGATGCCTGCGTCGCCGAACTCGATCACCACCGCGTGCCGGAGGACGCGGCGGCGCGGGCGCGGCGCGCCGAAGGCCGCCCCGCCGCCGAGCGCGCGAATATCGAGCGCTGGGGCTATCCGCTGGTGTTCGGCGCGTTCCGCTTTCACATGACCCTGACCGACCGGATCGCGGACAATCCGCTCGTCCCCGCCGCCGCGGCGCATTTCGCCGATACCCTGGCGGCGGCGCGCCGCGTCACCGGCATCGCCGTCTTCGTGGAAGACAGCGCGGGGGCGCCATTCCGCCTGGCCCGCCGCCTGCGCTTCGGCGCCTGATGCCGCGCCTGATGCCGCGATCGGGCCGCCTCGTGCTGGTCGTCGGCCCGTCCGGCGCGGGCAAGGACACGGTGCTGCGCGAGGCCAGGCGCCGCCTCGGGCATGCGCCGGACATCGTGTTCCCCCGGCGCGTCATCACCCGGCCGCCCGATCCGGCGGAGGATCACGAACCGGTCTCCGACGATGAGTTCCAGCGCCGCGCCTTCGCCCTCTCCTGGTCGGCGCATGGCCTGAGCTACGGCATTCCGGCAAGCATCGTCGGCGATCTCGACGCCGGGCGGATCGTCGTGGTCAACGTCTCCCGCGCGATCGTGGCCGATGCGCGGCGCCGCTTTCCCTGTTTCGTCGTC
>NZ_AFPR01000062.1:0-12754 GCF_000219295.1 Acidiphilium sp. PM | reverse complement strand
GGCATGCGGTGCGCGCCGAGCAGGCAGAGGCCGTCCAGACCGTGTTCCTGGAGCCGGAGGACCAGGTCGTTCCACCAGGCGTCCGGAACGCCATCCGCGCCGAAGCGGAACGCCAGCCCGTCGGCGGTGTAGGTGAACCAGCCGGGATGCCGCCGCACCAGCGCCGCGCCCGGCGCGACCTGATCGAGCCGGAGTTCGAGGCACATCGCGAGCCCGTGCCGCCTGGCCTCGCCCGCAAGCCGGGCGAGTGCCGGCATGGAGGGCCCGCCATCGGGCGCAATCAGCAGGGGGTCGAGCTCGGAGGCGGCGTCGCGCGACGGATCGGTGGCGAACGGCCCGCCGATCAGGATGGTATCGAACCCCAGATCCGCCGCATCGGCGATTTGCGTCGCGACATCGTCGAACGTCGCGCTCGCCAGGGGATCGATGCGGCGGATCGAGACGGGGGCGGGCGCCCGGTTCGCAGTCGTCGCGGCCGGCTCGTTCATGCGGCGCAGCTCCACTTGGCATCAGGCGAGGTTCGGTGCCCGCGGCGGCGCGATTCTGCCCGCGGGGACGGAAGCCGGCCCTCTGGTCATGTTACAGCCCTTCCGATGTGGGCCGGCAGAGGGACCTGGTCAACCCACGAGACGGCCCGCCGTCAGATCGGCGGCGGTCGGCGTCCGGCCCAGGGGGCGGCCTGTTCGAGCTGCGCGGCGAGGCGGAACAGCGTCGCCTCGTCGCCGGAGCGGCCGATGAACTGCATGCCGATCGGCAGACCGTCCGGCCCGTGATGCAGCGGCACCGACATTGCAGGCACGAAGGTCAGGTTGGCGAGCTGGGTGAAGGGGGTGCGTTCGAGGTTGCGGAAGGCGAGATCGTCGACCACGCCGGAGCGGATCAGCAGCCCGCCGGCGCGCGCGCGGCTGATCAGCCGGCTCAGCGCCTGGATGGCGGGCGGGGAGTCGAGCTCGCCGATCCGCGCCGGACCGAGTGCGGTGGTCGGGGTGAGGTAGAGATCGTAGGTTTCGTGGAAGGCGCCGAGGGCGCGGGCGAAGCCGTTCCACTGCTCGCGCAGCTCGGCATAGGCGCCGGCCGACATGGCGCGGCCGATCGCCGCGATGGCCCTGGTATCCGGGTGGAAATCGGACTCGCGGCAGCCGTGCCGGCGTTTCAGCGTGGACAGCATGGCGGCGACCTGGCCGTAATACATGCCCATGTAGCAGCGGGCGAGCAGGGTGCCGTCGATCGCGGGTTCGGCCTCCTCGACGATGTGGCCGAGCGACTCGAGGAGGTGCGCGGTGGCGCGGGTCGCCTCGGCGATCTCGGGGGCGACGCGGCCGCCGATCGGCGAGCGGAGCGAAAAGGCGATCCTGAGCTGGCCCGGCGCCGCGCCGAGTTCGGCGAGGAAGGGCCGCGCCGGCGGGGCGATGACGAAGGGATCGCCGGGCGCCGGGCCGGCCAGGCAATCGAGCATGGCGGCGGAATCGCGGACGCTGCGGGTCACGACATGGTCGGCCACCGCGCCGTCCCACACCTCGCCGGCCAGGGGGCCGGCGGTGACCCGGCCGCGCGAGGGCTTGAGCCCGAACAGGCCGCAATAGGCGGCGGGGATGCGGATCGACCCGCCGCCATCGGAGGCGCCGGCCATCGGCACGTAGCCGGCGGCGACGGCCGCACCGGCGCCGCCGGAGGAGCCGCCGGGCGTGTGCGCGGGATTCCACGGGTTGCGGGTGGCGCCGTGCAGCCGGGTTTCGGTGATCGCCTTCAGGCCGAGTTCCGGCGAGGTGGTGGTTCCGGCGATGACCAGCCCGGCGCGCAGGCAGCGTTCGACGTAATAAGCGGAACGGGCGGCGACGTGATGGCGCATGGCATGGGCGCCCATCGTCATCGGCGCGCCTTCGTAGTCGTGACCCAGATCCTTCAGCAGGAAGGGCACGCCGGCGAAGGGGCCGTTGAGGCCGGCGGCGATCTGCCGCCGGGCGCGGTCGCGCAGGTCGGCGGCGATGGCGTTGTATCGGCCATCGCACGAGTCGATTCGCGCCAGCGTCGCGTCGAGCAGTTCGTCCGGCGAGAGTTCGCCGGCGCGGATCAGCCCGGCAAGCGACGTGGCGTCATGTTCGCGCAGTTCGTCAGTCGGCATCCCGCATTAAAGGGACAATTTGAGCCAGGAGGCAACTTCGCCGGCAACGCCGCGGCGGAACGCCAGCACGCAGGCGATGAAGATCGTTCCCTGGATCACCGTCACCCAGTCGCTGAAGCTGGCGAGGTAGTATTGCATCGCGACGATGATCGCCGCGCCGACCAGCGGGCCGAAGACGGTGCCGATGCCGCCGACCAGCACCATCAGGACGACGAGGCCGGATGTCACGTTGCCGACATCGGTGAGCGTCGCGATGCGGACGACCAGGGCATTCAACCCGCCGGCCACGCCGCCGAGGGCGGCGGCCAGGACGAAGATGATCCACTTGTAGTGCTCGACCTTGTAGCCGAGCGATATGGCGCGGTTCTCGTTCTCCCGGATCGCCTTCACGACCTGCCCGAAGGGCGAGTGGATCACCCGGTGCACGAAGAGGAACCCCAGGATGAACACCGCGAAGACCAGCCAGTAGATCTGCTTGTCGGCATGCAAGGGGATGCTGCCGAAGAGCGCGCCGCGCGGGATGTTCTGGATGCCGTTCTCGCCGCCGGTGAAGCCGGTGTCCTGCACGGCGAAGAAATAGACCAACTGGGCGAGCGCCAGCGTGATCATCGCGAAATAGATGGTCTGCCGGCGGATGGCGAGCCAGCCGAACACGACGCCGATCGCGGCGGCGGTGAGGCCGCCGAGGAGAAGGCCGACCTCGGTCGAGGCGTGCATCGTCTGGATCATGTAGCCGGCGACATAGCCGCCCATGCCGAAGAACGCGGCCTGGCCGAGCGACAGCAGGCCGGTGTAGCCCATGAGCAGGTTCGCCCCCATCGCGAACAGGGCGAAGCACATCACCTGCATGACGAAGATCGGGTAGACGACGAACGGGGCGACCGCGAGAAGCGCGGCCATGAGCAGAAAGCCCACGGCCTGGGCACGGGTGAAACCGAACATCACGCCACCCTTCCGAACAGGCCGGCCGGACGGGCCAGCAGCACCACGGCCATCACCGCGAACACGACCACCGACGACGCCGCCGGGTAATAGACCTCGGTGAAGCCCTGGATGATGCCAAGACCGAAGCCGGTGAGGATGGCGCCGCCGATCGATCCCATGCCGCCGATGACGACGACGGCGAAGACGGTGTTGATCAGGTCGGTTCCCATGCCCGGGTTCACCGAATAGAGCGGCGCCGCCAGCACGCCGGCGAGCCCCGCGAGGGCGACGCCGGCGGCGAAGGTGAGCGCGATCACGCGCGGCACGTTCACGCCGAAGGCCTGCACGAGCGAGGGGTTCTCCGTCGCGGCGCGCAGCAATGCGCCGAGGCTCGTCTTCTCGATCACGAACCACACCGCGACGCAGATGACGATCGCCGCGACGACCACGAAGCCGCGATAGACCGGCAGATACATGAAGCCGAGATCCAGCGTGCCGGAGAGGATGCCCGGTGCGGAATAGGACACGCCGGAGCTGCCATAGGCGTTGGTGAACAGCCCTTCGAGCACGAGGGCGAGGCCGAAGGTCAGCAGCAGGCCATAGAGAATGTCGAGCTTGTAGGTGAAGCGGATCAGCGTGCGTTCGAGCCCGAGCCCGAACGCACCGACCATGACGGGGGCGAGCACCATCGCCGGCCAGTAGCCGATGCCGAGATAATGCAGCAGCCCCCAGGTCACGAAGGCGCCGACCATGAAGAGCGCGCCATGCGCGAAGTTGATCACGTTGAGCAGGCCGAAGATGATCGCCAGCCCGAGCGACAGCATCGCATAGAACGAGCCGTTGATGATGCCGAGCAGCAACTGCCCGAACAGCAGCGGCGCCGGCTTGCCGAGGATCATGAGCATGACGTGGATCTCTTCATGGCAGGCTGTGCCTCAGGCCTTGACCAGCGGGCAGCCTTCTGCCGCCATCGGCATGAAGGCGTCCTTCGCGGGGGTGGTCGCGAGGAGTTCGTAGTAGTCCCACGGCTCCTTGCTCTCGGAGGGCGACTTCACGCGGAACAGGTAGGCGTCGCACATGAAGCGGCCATCCTCGCGGATGTACTTCTTGCCGTAGGCGTCGTCATCGGTCGGCATCTTCTTCATCTGGGCGATGACGGCGGCGCCGTTCTTGACGTCCTTCATGTTGTTCATGGCCTCGACGGCCTTGAGGAAGTGCAGCGTGCCGGAGTAGCAGCCGGCCTGGCCCATCGAGGGGTAGTTGTTCGGCGTGCGGGGCTTCACGCGCTTCATGAAGGCGCGCGTGCGGTCGTTCAGGTTCCAGTAGAAGCTCTCGGTCAGCGTCAGGCCCTGGGCGATATCGAGACCCATGCCGTGGACGTCGTTCAGGAAGATCAGCAGACCGGCGATCCGCATCTTCTTGTTGAGGCCGAACTGGTGCGCCTGCTTGATCGAGTTGACCGTGTCCTTGCCGGCGTTGGCGAGGCCGAGCACGTCGGCGCCGGAGGACTGGGCCTGGATCAGGTAGGAGGAGAAGTCGGTCGTCTGCGGGAACGGATAGTTGATGTTGCCCAGCACCTGGCCGCCCATCTGCTTGACGACCGCCGCGGTCTGGTCATGCAGCAGGTGGCCGAACGCGTAATCGGCGGTGATGA
Source organism: Acidiphilium sp. PM (assembly GCF_000219295.1). Lineage (NCBI taxonomy): Bacteria > Pseudomonadati > Pseudomonadota > Alphaproteobacteria > Acetobacterales > Acidocellaceae > Acidiphilium > Acidiphilium sp. PM. The sequence goes on along the minus strand of NZ_AFPR01000062.1, from coordinate 8,054 downwards.
AGAACCACTTCTTGCCGCCAGCCTTGACGATGGCGCCACCGGTGGAGTGCGACAGCATGTAGGTGTCGTAGGTCCAGTGCACGGTCTGCGCGTTGCAGAACTTGCCGGTGATTTCGGACGACGCCGAGTTCGTGTTGATGTAGGCGCGGTTCTTGTCGTGCGCGACGCCCTCGATGGCGATGCCGATCGCCGAGTTCGGCACGTCGATCACCAGGTCGGCGCCCTCATCGTAGAAGCGGCGCGCGAGAGCGGTGCCGACGCCGGGATTCTCCTGGTGATCGCCCTTGATCACCTCGACGTCGTAGCCCTTCTGCTTGGCGCCGAAATCGGCGATCGCCTGCTCGACGCAGGCCACCGAGGTCGGGCCGCCGATGTCGCGATAGGGGCCGGAGAAATCGCTGATCACCGCGATCTTGAGCTTCTTCGCCGAGGCCGCGCGCGCCCGCGCGCCCGGCAGGGTGGCGGCGGCAACACCGGCGGCGGCGCCGCCGAGAAGGTTTCTTCTGGTCAGGTCCATGGATGTTTCCTTCGTTGGGGTTCAGATACCAAGTCGCCGGTTGAGCGACTCGGCGCGGGCCGCGAGTTCATGGGCCGGGATCATGTCGACGACCTGGCCATGCTCGACGAGGTAGTGCCGGTCAGCAAGTTTGGCGGCAAAACGGAAATTCTGTTCGACAAGCAGAACGGTGAAACCGCGGCGCTTGATCTCGGCGATCATGTGGCCGATCTGCTGCACGATGACCGGGGCGAGGCCTTCGGTGGGCTCGTCGAGCAGCAGCAGCTTCGCGCCGGTGCGCAGGATCCGGGCGATCGCCAGCATCTGCTGCTCGCCGCCGGAGAGTTTCGTTCCGGGGCTCTTCGCGCGTTCGCGGAGGTTGGGAAACAGCTCGTGAATATCGGCGACACTCATGCCGCCGGGGGCGACGACCGGCGGCAGCATCAGGTTTTCCTCGACCGACAGGCCCGCGAAGATGCCGCGATCCTCCGGGCAGAAGCCGATTCCGGCCCGGCCGATCGTGTCCGGACGGGCGGCGATCAGTTCCGCGCCGCGGAAGCGGATGCTGCCGGACCGCTTCGGCACCAGGCCCATGATCGCCTTCAGCGTCGTGGATTTTCCGGCGCCGTTGCGGCCGAGCAGGGTGACGCACTCGCCCTCGCGCACCTCGAATTTCATGCCGTGCAGGACATGGCTTTCGTCGTACCAGGCGTTGAGATCGGCAACTTCAAGCATCGGCATGCTCCGAGCCGAGATAGGCGGTGATCACCGCTTCATCGGCGGAAACGCTGGCATAGTCGCCCTCGGCCAGCACCCGTCCGCGCGCCAGCACGGTGATCCGGTCCGAGAGGCCGGAAACGACCGAGAGATTGTGCTCGACCATGAGGATGGTCCGGCCGCTGCGGATCTGGCGAATGAGGGCGACGATCCGCGCCACGTCGGATTCCGTCATCCCGGCGGTCGGCTCGTCGAGCAGCATCAGCTTCGGATCGAGCGCCAGCGTCGTCGCGATCTCGAGGGCGCGCTTGCGGCCGTAGGAAAGCTCGGCCGCGGGGACATCGACACTGTCCGAAAGGCCGACATCGTAGAGGAGTTCGTGCGCGCGGTCGTTGAAGACCGAAAGCGCGCGTTCGCTGCGCCAGAAATCGAAATTGCCGCCGCGCGACCGGGCCAGGGCGACGCGGACGTTCTCCAGCGCGCTCATGTGCCCGAACACCGCCGAAATCTGGAAGCTGCGGACCATGCCGCGACGCGCGACGTCCGCCGGCTTGAGCTCGGTGATGTCGCGCCCCTCGAACACGATGCGTCCGGCACTCGGCTGCAGGAATTTGGTCAGCAGGTTGAAGCAGGTGGTTTTGCCGGCCCCGTTCGGACCGATCAGGGCATGAATACTACCCCGTTCGATCGACAGATCGACGTCCTGCACGGCCATGAAACCACGGAATGCCTTGGACAGGCCACGAGCTTCGAGAATATTGTCAGCCATTGCACAGGCGATCGCCTGCCGCCGCAACGGCGGGGGCCGAGATCAAGATGAAAGACATTTTCCCCTCGTCGGCCCCAGCGGGGCCAGTCACTAAATTGTGACGGCCTCGTGGCATATCGGCGGCATCAGTGCAAGTCCCCAATACCGCCGATCGTCATTTCAGACCTTCAGGACAAGCTTTCCAAAATTTTCGCCGGTGAAAAGTTTCAGAAGCGTTTCGGGAAAATTGTCGAGTCCGTCCACGATGTCTTCGCGGCTCTTCAGCTTGCCCTCTTTCAGCCAGCCGGCCATCGCCCGCATGCCTTCGGGGTAGCGGTCGGCCCAGTCGAACACGATCATGCCCTGCATCCGCGCGCGATTGACGAGCAGCGAGAGATAGTTCGCCGGCCCGCGCACCGGCGTCGTGCTGTTGTATTGCGAGATCGCGCCGCAGATGACGATCCTCGCGCGCAGGTTGATGCGGGCCAGGCAATCGTCGAGGATCTGGCCGCCGACATTGTCGAAATAGACGTCGATGCCGTTCGGGCAGGTTTCGCGCAGACGGTCGGGCACGCTTTCGGTCTTGTAGTCGATCGCCGCATCGAACCCGAGTTCGTCGACGATGTAGCGGCATTTGTCTTCGCGGCCGGCGATGCCGACCACGCGGCAGCCCTGGATCTTCGCAATCTGCCCGACCAGCGCGCCGACGGCGCCGGCGGCGGCGGAGACCACCACCGTCTCGCCTTGCTTCGGCTCGCCGACGGCAAGAAGGCCGAAATAGGCGGTCATGCCCGGCATGCCGAGGGTGGAAATGAACAGCGGCTTCGGCGCCAGGGACGGATCGACCTTCAGGCAGTCCTTCGCGGCGAGGGTCGCGACGCTCTGCACGCCGAGCGGGCCGGTCACCACGTCGCCGGCGGCGAAGCCCTCGGCGCGGCTTTCGATCACCGTGCCGATCGCGCCGGCGCGCATCACCTCGCCAAGCCCGACCGGCTTGATGTAGGACTTGCCCTCGTTCATCCAGCCGCGCATCGCGGGGTCGAGCGAGATGTATTCGACGCCGACCATGACTTCGCCGGCTTCCGGCGGGCGCGCCGGCTCGACGCGGAATTCGAAATCATCCCGCTTCGGCAGGCCGACGGGGCGGCGGATCAGACGGAACTGGCGGCTTTCGGGCTGGCTCATGTTTCGCTCCAATAAGTTTACGTATAGGGTAATCTCTGGCCGAGGGGCCGGCAAGGGGATGCGGCCTTGAAGCCCGCCGCAAAGTCTGGAATGTATCCGCTCCTTTCAGGAATGGATGACCATGCACAGCACGCCAGCCGAAGCGACCCGGGCCCTCATCGAAGCCTATTACGCCGCGTTCAATGAGGGGCGGCCGCAGGGCATGCTCGACCTGCTGAGCGAGGATGTCGCGCACGACATCAACCAGGGCCAGCGGGAGACCGGCCGTGCCGCCTTCGCCGCCTTTCTCGATCACATGAATGTCTCGTATCGCGAGCGCCTGACCGACATCGTCGTCTTCGCCAGCGCCGACGGGCGGCGCGCCGCGGCGGAATTCGTGGTGCATGGCGAATATCTGAAGACCGATGCCGGGCTGCCCGAGGCGCGCGGCCAGCGCTACGTGCTGCCCGCGGGCGCCTTCTTCGATGTGCGCGACGGCAAGATCGCGCGCGTCACCAATTATTACAATTTGCAGGACTGGACGGCCCAGGTCGGCGGTTGATTTCGCCCGCCTTTATCGGCGCAGTGCGTCATGTCGTTGTAAAGATCGAGGCCCTGTCACCGGACTTTCATTAGGCGCGACGCGCCGGCACGCCGTAGTGAGCGCGCCATGACAGTCCCCGGCGCGATCATCCGCTATCGCAGCGTGTTCATCTCGGACATCCATCTCGGCACGCGCGGCAGCCGGGCGGATTTCCTCGCCGATTTCCTGCGGCGGACCAGCGCCGAGCACATCTACCTCGTCGGCGACATCATCGACGGCTGGCGGCTGCGCCGCGGCTGGTACTGGGACCGCCACCATGACGACGTGATCAACCTGCTGCTCCGCCATGCGCGGGCCGGCGCGAAGATCACGTATGTGCCGGGCAATCACGACGAACTCGTGCGGCGCTATCTTCATCTCGGGCTCGAAATCGCCGGCGTGCGGTTCGCCGAGGAAGCGGAGCACGTCACCGCCGCCGGCGAGCGGCTGCTGGTGATCCACGGCGACCAGTTCGACTCGGTCGTGCGCTATGCGAAGCTGCTCGCGGTTCTCGGCGACTGGGCCTATACCGGGGCGCTGGTTCTCAACCGCTGGTTCAACATCGCCCGCGCGCGGTTCGGCTACCCGTACTGGTCGCTCTCCGCCTATCTCAAGCGCCAGGTGAAGGAGGCGGTGAAGGCGATCGACCGGTTCGAGGTCGCGCTGGCCGCCGAGGCCTCGGCGCGCGGCTTCGACGGCGTGGTCTGCGGCCATATCCATCATCCGGAAATGCGCGTGGTCAACGGCGTGCGCTACATCAACGACGGCGACTGGGTGGAAAGCTGCACGGCGCTCGTCGAGCATCACGACGGAAGGCTCGAACTGCTCGACTGGGCCGCGCTCAACCGGCTCTCCTTCCTCGCTCCCCGCGGCGAGACCGCCCAGCCCGGCGCAATGGATGCGGCACCTGCCTGATCCCGCCGGAATCATGATCGTCACCGACGCCTGGCACGCCCAGGTGAACGGTGTCGTGCGGACACTCTCGATGCTGGCGGATCAGCTTGCGCGGCTCGGCCAGCGGGTGCTCGTCGTCGGGCCGGACCGGTTCCTCACGCTGCCCTGCCCGTTCTATCCCGAAATCCGCCTCGCGGTCGCGCCGGGCCGGCGGCTCGGCCGGATTGTCGACAATTTTGCCCCGGACGCGCTGCACATCGCCACCGAAGGGCCGCTCGGCGTCGCCGCCGCGCGCCTGGCCCGCCGCCGGGGCTGGCAGTTCACCACCGCCTATCATACCCGCTTTCCCGACTATCTCGCGGCGCGGACCGCCCTGCCCCGGCGGCTCTCGTATGCCTGGCTGCGGCGCTTCCATCTGCATGGCGCCGGCACGATGGTGGCGACCGTTTCGCTCGCCGACGAGCTCCGCGCGCGGGGGTTTTCGAACACGCTGCTCTGGTCGCGTGGCGTGGATGCCGACCTCTTCAACCCCGGCCGGGCGATCGACCTGCCTTACGAGCGGCCGATCTTTCTCTCGGTCGGGCGGCTCGCGGTGGAGAAGAACCTGCCCGCCTTTCTCGATCTCGACCTGCCGGGCACGAAGCTCATCGTCGGCGATGGCCCGGCCCGGCCGGCGCTCGAACGGCGCCATGCGGGACCGCGGACGGTGTTTCTGGGCACGCGGCACGGCCCGGACCTGGCGAGCCTGTTCGCCAGCGCGGATGTTTTCGTGTTTCCGAGCCGGACGGACACGTTCGGCCTCGTCGTGCTCGAGGCGCTGGCGAGCGGCACGCCCGTCGCGGCGTTTCCGGTGGCGGGGCCGGCCGACATCATCGGGGGCGCGACGCCGCCGGTCGGTGTTCTCGATGAGGATCTGGGATCGGCGGCGCTGGCCGCCCTGAAGCTTGACCGCGCCGACTGCCGGCGCTTTGCCGAACGCCACAGCTGGGCGTCCTGTGCCGCGCTGTTCATGCGGCACCTGGTGCCGATCCGCGGGCGCGGACCGGCACCGGATTAGCCGATCAGCCGCGCACGGCCTTCGCGGCCTCGACGATCGCGGTGAAACCGGCCGGATCGTCGAACGCCATGGCGGCGAGCACCTTGCGGTCCAGCTCGATATTCGCGGCCTTGAGGGCGGCGATGAACTGGCTGTAGGTCATGCCCTGCTCGCGCACGGCCGCGTTGATGCGCTGGATCCAGAGGGCGCGGAACTCGCGCTTCTTGTTCCGGCGGTCGCGATAGGCGTAGCGGAGCGCCTTTTCGAGACGCTCGAGCGCAATCCGGTAATTGGTCGACGAACGGCCGACAAACCCCTTGGACTGCTTGAGAACCTTCTTGTGACGGGCGTGGGTCGTCACACCCCGTTTGACGCGTGCCATTGTCTATCGCTCCTCAATCCAGACCGTAGGGAGCCCACTGCTTGACGGTCTTGCCGTCCTGCTCGGGCAGCGCCATCGTGCCGCGATTGGTGCGCTTCATCTTCTGGGAGCGGTTGATCAGGCCGTGGCGCTTGTTGCCGTGGCCGGCCATCACCTTGCCGGTCGCGGTGATCTTGAACCGCTTCTTGACCGACGACTTGGTCTTCATCTTCGGCATTTCATACTCCTTCTCGTCCATACCCGACGCCTGCCGGGCGCGCGGCGTGCGGCCGGGCATGCCAAAATGGCCCGGGCTCGCGACCTGATCGCGCTGGAAGGGGGCGGTATAGGCAATCGTGCCGGGCTTGGCAACTCGCCGGCCGCACCCCCGGCCGATCGCTTGCCGCCGGACTGTCCGGCGGTTAGAAAACATGCATCGTCGAATCCGCATTTGAGGCCGCGCCGTGCCGCGGCGCACGACATTTCAGACAAGGAGATTTCCATGGCCAGATTGCCGGCCAGCGGAGCGGGACGCGCGAAGTCCAAACCCTCCGCGCCGCGCGCGGCGCCCGCGCCGACCATGCCCGCGTCGACCATTCTCGGGTTTCTCGACAGGATCGAGGATGCGACGCTGGCCGGATGGGCGGTGGATACGGCCGATATCGACCGGCCGCTGGCGCTGCGCGTGCTGATCGACGGGCAGGTCGCCGATGTGATCCAGTGCGATCTCGACCGGCCGGACCTGCGGCGGCTGAGCCTGCCGAACACGAAGGTCGGCTTCCAGTTCGCCATCCCGGCCATGCATCAGGACGGGCTTCGCCACGTCCTCACCCTGGCCACCGTGGATGGCCGCCCGGTCGGCCTGCCGGGCCGGGGCGGCTTCGTGCTGCCGGAGCTGCATTTCTGCCTCGCGCGGCAGGTGCGCGTGGACGGCGTTCTGGACGGGCTGGTGGACGGGCTGATCCAGGGCTGGGTGCTGCAGGTCGACGAGCGGACGGGGCAGAAAGCGGGCGGCGCCCGCGTCGTGGTGTCGACGAACGGCCAGCCGGTCGCCGAGCTGATGGCCGACCAGTTCCGGGCGGACGTGGCGGAGGCGCTCGGCGCCGACCCGGCCTGCGGCTTCTCGTGGTCGCCGCCGCCGGAGCTTCGGCGCAGCGGCGGAACGCTCAGCTTCGACTTCCACGTGATGCCCGGCCGCGTCGCCCTGCGCGGCAGCCCGGTCGAGCTGCGCATGCCCGGCTCGGCCGAGCGCGAGCGCATCGAAGGGCTGATCGAACAGGCGGACGACCTGTTCCGCTACGCCTACCGGCTGCGGCGCGAGCTCAAGGCGGTGCTGCCGGCCGAGGGCCATTCGCTGGCGAGCTACCGGAGCTGGGCCGCGCGCAGCCAACCCCTCGCCGGGGCCCGGATCGCCGCCCGCTACGGCGCGCGCGCCGACGCGCCGCTGGTTTCGGTGATCTGCCCGGTCTACCGGCCCGATCACGGCGAGTTCGTGACCGCGGTGGATTCCGTGCGCGCGCAGACCTACCGGAACTGGGAACTCATCCTGGTGGACGATGGCAGCGGCGATGCGCGGCTGGCCGCGCTGATGAAGCGCCTCGCCGACGCCGATCCGCGCATCCGCGTGCATGCGCGCAGGGCCAATGCCGGGATCGCCGCCGCGACCAACCGCGCGATCGAGGCGGCGACGGGCGATTTCATCGCCTTCTTCGATCATGACGACGTGCTGGAACCCTGCGCGCTCGACGCGATGATGCGGGCTCAGGCCGCGACCGGGGCGCGGCTGCTCTATTCCGACGAGGACAAGATCGACCGGCGCGGCGCGTTTTCCGAGCCCAATTTCAAGCCGGACTTCAATTACCGGCTGCTGCTCGACCTGAACTATATCTGCCATCTCGTCGTCGCCGAGGCGGCGCTGGTCCGCGCCGCCGGCGGGCTCGACCCGGATCTGGACGGCGCGCAGGACCACGACCTGCTGCTGCGCCTGGTCGAGCGGCTCGGCGCGCACGAGATCCACCACGTGCCGGAAATCCTGTATCACTGGCGGATCACGCC
>NZ_AFPR01000063.1:0-7499 GCF_000219295.1 Acidiphilium sp. PM | reverse complement strand
GTGCGCCACGCCGTCGCCGCCGCGATGGCGGGGACCGATCCGCTCGGCTATACCGAGGCGCTGGGCCTGCCCGGCCTGCGGCGGCGGATCGCCGCGCATTATGCCGACTGGTACGGGCTCGACCTTCCCGCCGCACGCGTCGCGGTGACCGCCGGGGCCTCGGGCGGGTTTCCGCTCGCCTTCCTCGCCGCCTTCGAACCGGGGGACACGATCGCCCTCGCCGCCCCATGCTATCCGCCCTACCTGAACATCATGACGGCGCTCGGGCTGCGGCCGCTGCTGCTGCCGGCCACCGAGGAAACCGGATTCCAGCCGACAGTGGCGATGATCGCGGCGCTCGACCCGCAGCCGGACGGGCTGCTGATCGCCTCGCCCGCCAACCCGACCGGGGCGATGCTGCACCCCGACGAGCTCGCCGCCCTCGCCCGGCACTGCCATGCGAACGGCATCCGCCTGATCAGCGACGAGATCTATCACGGCCTGACCTATGGCAAGCCGGCGGCCACCGCCGCCGCCTTCAGCCCCTCGGCGATCGTGATCAACTCGTTCTCGAAATATTTCTCGATGACGGGCTGGCGCGTCGGCTGGATGGTACTGCCGGAGGAGCTGGTGCGGCCGGTGGAGTGCCTCGCGCAGAACATGTTCATCTGCGCGCCGCATGTCGCCCAGCGCGCGGCCGAGGCGGCGTTCGACTGCCACGCCGAGCTTTCGGCGCGGCGCGACGCCTATGCCCGTTCGCGCGCCCTGCTGCTCGACGCCCTGCCCCGCGCCGGGATGACGAAGCTCTCCCCGGCGGATGGCGCCTTCTACATCTATGCCGACATCGCCGCGACCGGGCAGGACAGCGCCGCCTTCTGCCGCGCGATGCTGCACGAGCTGCACATCGCCGCGACGCCGGGGCATGATTTCGACACCGCGCGCGGCGGCGATTTCGTGCGGTTTTCCTATTGCGCCGACGAGGCCGACATCGCCGAGGCGGCGCGCCGGCTGACCGAGTCGCCGCCCGGAAGATAGGGCCCCATTAGTACGAGCCGAAGGCGACCCCGCTGGTCGGATCGACATAGACCATTTCGTCCGCCACCCGGCGCACACCGCCGATTCCCTCGGCGAGCACGATCAGCGCCATCCGCTCGGCATCGCTGAACACGGGGCCGGAAAGCGTCGCGACACCGTGATCGACCTTGACCTCGATGGTCGCCTTGGGCGCCCAGTTGGTCTTCTCGATCGCGGCCCGGATGCGGCTGGCCACCACATCGTCGCTGACCGGGGTATCCTCGACCACCAGCAGCGCGGTGATCAGCCGGGCGAGGATGTTCCGCCGGTTGAGCATGCCGAGCAGGATCTCGCCCTGGACGACCGGCAGCTGCTTCACCCGGTAGGTTTCCATGATGTCGATCGCATCGCACAGCGGCGTGTCGGGGCCGACGGAGCGGACCGGCGTGGTCATGATCTCGCCGACATGCCGGCCGCGGGTGCGGGCGAACTGCCGGGCCGAGGTTTCGGGGGCGAGGAAGCCGCGCCACCAGCCGATGTCCGGCGCGGTCTCGAGTTCGGGGCGGCGCAGCATGTCGCCATCGGTGATGATGCCGAGCAGCCGGCCGCCACGGTCGATCACCGGGAGGGCGGACAGGTTCTGGTCGAGCATGATCCGGCCGGCATCGGCAACGGTCGTCTCGGGTTCGACGGTGAGTGGACCAACCGTCATGATCTCACGCACGTTCATGTCATCCTCCTTTTGGCTAGGAGGACCATGCGCGATGCCCTCCGCCCGCGCATTGACTTGCGTCAATCGCGGAAGCGGGCCGGCCTCAGGCGCCGGCGCGGGCGATTTCGGCCAGGGCCTGCGGGCGGGCGACGCTGATATTGTGGTCCGGCGTCACGTCGATCACGCCCTGCTTGCGCAGCGCGGTGAGCGCGCGGGAGACGGTTTCGATGGTCAGGCCGAGATAATCGGCGAGATCGGTGCGGGTCATCGGCAGCCGCAGCCCGGCCCGCGGGGCGCCGCACATCATCGCCCGCCGGCTCCAGCTGTCGATGAAGCTGGCGAGCCGCTCGATCGCGCTCTTGCGGCCGAGCAGCAGCATCTGCTCCTGCGCCACGATGAGTTCGTGCGAGGCGACGTCGAGCAGCCGGCGCTCGAGCGCGGGAAAGCGGGAGAACACGTTGCGCATTTCCACGCGGTCGAACCGGCACAGCCGGACGTCGTCGATCGCCTCGGCGCTGAACGTGTAGCGGTCGTCGGCGGCGAGGCCGACGAAATCGCCCGCGCCGACGAAGCCGGTGATCTGCCGGCGCCCGTCGGGCAGGTCCTTGTGCAGCTTGGCGGTGCCGTGATTGATGTTGAAGAAGTAACGGGCGCTGTCGCCCTCCACCGCGAAGCTCTGGCCGCGCGACACCGTGGACTGCCGCGCCACGCTCGCGAGGAAATGAAGATCCTCGTCCGCCAGCGCATCGCACAGGCCGATATGCCGCGCCTCGCAGCCCGCGCACAGGCCAGGAATGATGGCTTCCGAAAGATTGATGGGCGAGCGAAGCGCCCGGTCCCGCTGCTCCAGCATCTCGCGTCCTTCCGACGTCTCAGCAATCATTTTGTAGTGCAGAGCAACAAGGTCGCGCAACTCGTATGATTCAGGCCGCGAATGTGCGGTTAGCTGCGCCACCGGCGACGCGCGCGGCGCTTTGTCTTTTAATTCGAGAATCTTACAGGGCTTCCGGTTGATTTCGATCAAGGCGCGGTTCATCCGCTTGGTCGATCCTGTCATGCTTTCTGACGATGTTACATTGCATGCATGAACCGACTTACCTGATCGAACCCATGATCCGCGAGCACATCGACCCGTGCTTCGTGATCGCGCGCCTGGCCCAGCCCTGGCTCGACCTCGCGCGATGGCGGCGCCATGCGCGCGAGTGCATCGCGGCGAATCCCGGCCGGCGCGGCATGATCACGATCCGCCGGGTGCGGCGGCGCAACCCTTGCGGCCTGGCCTGCTACCGGTGCGAGGCCGATCTCGAACATGGCCGGCTGATGGCGGTGCGGCCCTTCGCGGTGCTCGACCCGCTCGATGACAGGCCGCTGCTCACCGCGCTCGCGGCACGGCTCGCGGCCATCGCGCATGATACCGGCTGCGGCGCCATCCGCATCGTCGCCACGGGGGCCGACCTTCCGGCCGGCGCGCTCGGCGGTGTTGCCCGGGCGGTCTCCCGGGCCGGGGAACACACCTTCCTGCTCTGACCCGCACCGACGCAAGGGATGCCGGCCCGGCCGGCAAGTCCTCCAGAACGACAAGCGGCCGGACCGCCCGAAAGCGGCCCGGCCAGACTGGCACGGCTACGGCGCTGCCGTCAGGGGAAGCGGCGCCGCGTGTACAGCCATGCGAGAACGTACAACCCGAGATAGACGAACGGGATGAACAGGATCAGGCCTTCAAGTCCACCGAGCATCGGGGCGTCTCCTTACACTTTGTCGTCGGGCTGATGGCGGCCAAGGACCGCCGATTGCTGTGCCTCGAACAGAACGGCGCCGCTCGCCGAGATCAGAACGATCATCATCGTTCCGACCAGCCAGCCGAAATACCAGGGCCCCTCGTCGCCGGTGACCACGGCGAGCAGGATCGCCGCGAAGAGGATGACCGCGAGGGCGGCGAATTTGATCGTGTTCAACATGGCTCGATCTCCGCTCCTCAGTAGGAGTGATCGTTGGCGATGACGGACTCGGTCTTGACCTTCCCGCGCATGACGCGGAAGGCCCAGGCCGTGTAGCTCAGGATGATCGGCACGAAGACCAGCGCGAAGGCCAGCATCCAGCCGAGATTGTAGGCGCTGCCCGAGGCGTTCCACACCGTCAGGCTCTGCGCCGGCGCGGTGGTGGAGGGCATCAGGAAGGGGAACATCGCCGCCCCGGTGGTGAAGATCGTGCCGATCCAGGCCAGCGCGCCGAGCCACCAGCCGAGGATCGGCTTGCGGGCGGCGAGCGCCAGCGGACCCGCGACCATGCCGAGCAGCCCCACCGCCGGCAGCAGCCAGAGCACCGGATGCTGGTGGAAATTGTCCATCCAGGCGCCGGCGCGCATCGCGACCGAAGGGCCGCCGAGCGGGGTCGCCGGCATCGCCGGGTTGACCGGGGCGGTGTAGGCGAAGCCCTTGATGAAGCGGACCCAGACGCCGCCGATCGCGAACAGGGCGGCGGCGAGCAGGCCGGCGGGCACCGCATAGCGCCGGGCGCGCTCGGCGATCGGGCCCTCGCCGCGGATCATCAGCATCGCCCCGCCCTGGTGCACGGCGAGGGCGAGCGAGAGCACACCGCACATCACCGCGAAGGGGTTGAGCAGGTACCAGATGAAGCTGCCATCCTGGTAGTACTGGCCGTCCCAGCTGAAGTGGAAGCCGACCCCCTGCAGCACGTTGCCGAAGGCGGCGCCGTAGATGATCATCGGCAGCGCGCCGGAGATCAGGAACGCCCAGTCCCAGGTCGCGCGCCAGCGCCGCGCATCGACCTTGGAGCGGTATTCGAAGGCGACCGGGCGCATGATCATGCTGAACAGCAGCAGGATCATCACCACGTAGAAGGTCGAGAACGAGGTGGCGTAGAGCGTCGGGAAGGCGGCGAAGATGGCGCCGCCGCCGAGGATGAACCAGACCTGGTTGCCGTCCCAGTGCGGGCCGATCACGGCGAGCGCGGTGCGGCGTTCGGCATCGGTGCGGCCGACGAAGCGCAGCAGCGCGCCGACCCCCATGTCCATCCCCACCATGATGCCGAGGCCGGAGAGAAGCACCCCGAGCAGCACGGCCCAGATGACCTTGAGCGCGATATAGAGTTCCATGGCGCGGTTTCCTTACTGCCAGGACTTGTCGGCGTAGCCGGGGCGCATCAGCGACGGGCTGGCCGCCGCCTCGACCGGACGGGCATGGGCGTGCTCGCCGGGGCCGAGCCTTGCATATTTGAACATCAGGTAGAGTTCGGCGGCGATGAACAGGCTGTAGAGCAGCGCGAAGCCGATCAGCGAGAACAGCATGTAGCCGACCGTGTGGCTGGAGGCGGACTGGAAGGTCGGCAGCCAGCCATAGACCGTCCAGGGCTGGCGGCCGTTCTCGGCGGTGATCCAGCCAAACTCGCAGGCCAGCACCGGCAGCGGGATCGCCCACATCGCCGCGCGCATCACCAGCGGGTGTTTCTCAAGCTCGTTCCTCAGGCTGTAATAGGCGCCGAAGGCGAACACCACGAGGAAGGCGAGGCCGAGGCCGACCATCAGGCGGAAGCTCCAGAACTCGACGAAGACGTTGGGGATCGATTCGCGGCCGGCCCTTTTCAGTATGCCCGGCAGGTTCGAGGGCGTGATCTTCGACAGGTCCTGATCCGGCGCGAAGCGCTGGGCGAGGAAGCCGTAGCCCATGTCCGCCTCGTTCTTGCGGAAGGCGGCGAGCGCCGCCGGGCTGTGGGTTTCGCCATACTGCTTGAGCGCGATCACCGCCTGGATGCCCTTGGCGGCGCGAAGCTGGGCCTGCTGTTCCAGTTCGTCGATGCCGGGGATGCGGACATTCCAGGCATGCGCGACCAGCGGGGTCAGCACATAGGGGATGCCGATGGCGAAATCGTTCTTCTGCGTGCGGTCATTCGGCACGGCGGCGATCAGCCAGGGCGCGCTCGGCCCCTTGGTGGTGTGCCAGATGCCTTCCATCGCGGCGAGCTTGGTCGGCTGCACGAGATAGTCCATGCGGCCGAGCGCGTCGCCCAGCGTGACCACGCCGAGGGTGGAGATCAGCCCGAAGATCGCGGCGATGCGGAACGAGCGGGCGGCGAATTCACGGTGCTGGCGGCGCAGCAGGTAGTAGGCCGAGATGCCCATCACGAACATCGAGCCGGTGACGAAGCCGGCGATCGAGGTATGCACGAACTTCGCCTGCGCATCCTGGCTGAAGACGAGGGACATGAAGCTGTGGAACTGCATGCGCATCGTGTCCGGGTCGAATTTCGCGCCGGTCGGGTCCTGCATGAAGCCGTTGGCGATCAGGATCCACAGCGCCGAGAGGTTCGAGCCGAGGGCGACGAGGTAGGTGATGGCGAGATGCGCGGGGCGGCTCAGCCGGTCCCAGCCGAAGATCATCAGGCCGATGAAGGTGCTTTCCATGAAGAAGGCCATCAGCCCCTCGATGGCGAGCGGGGTGCCGAACACGTCGCCCACGAAATGCGAGTACATCGACCAGTTGGTGCCGAACTCGAATTCCATGGTCAGGCCGGTGGCGACGCCGATGGCGAAGTTGATGCCGAACAGCTTGCCCCAGAACAGGGCCATGTCCTTGTAAATCTTCTTGCCGGTGATGACGTAGACCGTCTCCATCGTCGCGAGCAGGAAGGTCATGCCCAGCGTGAGGGGGACGAAAAGGAAATGATACAGCGCGGTCAGCGCGAATTGCAGGCGCGACAGGTCGACGACTGTCGGGTCGATCATGATGGACTCCTGGCCCGAGGACCGGCGGGATTCCCCGCACGGCGGTGAACGGTAGTTTCCCGATCGATAATGCCGCCACGCGGCGGCGCATTGATCTGTATCAATCCGTTTCAGCCGGGCTCAGAACCGGAGCGACATCTCCCGCAGCCGTGACAGGCGCGCCACAGGCCCGGCGCCCTGGCGGAGCGCGCCGAAACGGCCGTCGGCGACGATGCGGCCCTCGGCCAGCATCACCACGCGGTCGTCATCGGCGAGGTGGTCGAGCCGGTGGGTGATGGCGATCACCGTGCGCCCGGCGGCGAGCCCGGCGAGCGCGCGGCGGAATTCGGCCTCGGTCAGCGGGTCGAGCCCCTCGGTCGGCTCGTCGAGCAGCAGGAAGGGGGTGGCGCGCAGGGCGGCGCGGGCGAGCGAGAGCCGCCGCGCCTCGCCGCCGGAGAGTTTTGCCCCCGCCTCGCCCACCAGCGAATCGAGACCACCGGGACGGGCGCGGACGAAATCGGCGAGGCGGGCGGTCTCGAGCGCGCGCCAGAGTGCCGCATCGTCCGCATCCGGGCGGGCGAGGAGGAGGTTGTCGCGCAGGGTGCCGGCGAAGATCGCGGTGGTCTGCGAGACCACGGTGAACAGCGAACGCAGGTCGTCGCCGCGGATCGTGGCGAGATCGACGCCGCCGATCGTGGCCGTTCCCGCCTCGTGCGGGGCGAAGCGGAGCAGCAGGTTGAACAGCGAGGTCTTGCCGGCACCGCTGCGGCCGAGAATGGTGACGTGCTCGCCCTCGGCGATCGCGAGGTCGATCCCGGCGAGCGCCGGATGCGCGGCGCCCGGATAGCGGAGCGAAACGCCGTCGAGCCGGAGATCGAGCCGGGCCGGGCGGCGCGGGCTGGAGGCGGGCTCGGCGACGGGCGGCGGGCGGTCGAGCAGGTCGAAGACGCGGCGCGCCGAATCCGCCATGCCGCCGAGGAGCTGGAACGCCGCCGGCAGCGGGGCGACGGCCTCGAAGGCGGCCATCGCGCCGAGGGCGAGCAGGGCGATGACCGGCCCGGCGATCCGGTGCGC